>CALRCM010000033.1 GCA_943354555.1 Candidatus Peribacteria bacterium
ACTGCAGCTGCACCCTTACGTATGATTTCCGGATAATCCACAGGATCTTCGGAAAATGTTCCAAGATCGACCACGTCCACGCCTTTTTTAGTCAGGTACTCCTTCAGGATTTCTTTGAGAGAGTAACCGGCGTGATCGGTAGCGAAGACAATACGCTGTGTATTCATCAGCAGCATTGTAGCGATAATTGGGTAGGTAAGGTAAGTAAGGTGGGTAAGGTACGTACCATACCTACCATACCTACCATACCTACCTTACTATTGTCCCATGTCCTCCCGTCGCCTCCTCCTCGCGGCCAACTGGAAAATGAATCCACCCCCTGCATCCGCATTGCAAGCTGCGATGGGTGACCATTCGGCTAATCCCTATCATCCTCATAGCGATATTGATGTCGTCGTCTTTCCGACATTCCTCGATCTCCACAAAACCGTTGCCGCAGGGCTGGTATCCGGAGGGCAATATGGCCGACCGGAGAACGCAGGAGCCTATTCAGGGGACATCAGCATGGCGATGCTTAAAACTGCAGGCTGCCGTTACGTACTCTGCGGACACTCGGAACGACGAGAAAACCACAACGAAAGTGATGCCGATGTTGCCGCGCAAGCGGTTGCCGGACTAGAACAAAAGATCCATCCAATTATCTGCATAGGAGAAACTCTGGAGGAACGCGACAAGGGACATGCGGAATCGGTCGTAAAAAAGCAGCTCAACGCACTTCCATTGGAATCCGACATCACGATCGCCTACGAGCCTGTGTGGGCCATAGGGACAGGCAAGACAGCATCAGCCGCGCAGGCACAGGGCATGCATGCATTCATCCGGTCACTGCTTCCCAAAGACCGCCAAGAGAAAACGCGCATTCTCTACGGAGGATCGGTAAAAGCAGACAACGCTGAGGAACTTCTTTCTCAACCGGACATCGATGGAGCGTTGATAGGAGGAGCGTCACTGAGACCGGAGGAGTTTGGAGAGATTGTGAAAGCAGGAGAAAAGATTACTCAGAAATAACTACAAGGGTGTCATGCCGAGCGTAGCCCGCCTCGGCCGACGAGTCGGACGGGTCGAGGCACGACCAGCGCGACTACTCAGGGTGACATCGCTTTCTTCACTTGATCAAAATTACTTCTTCGGATGCTCCATCACCGTCTTACTCAAAAGTACGAGAAAGACAACACTGAAGGCCATCGTAAACTGCTGAATCACCGCATGCGTCCAAATGCCGAAGACGGTGGAGGCTTGTGCAATGGGCGATGTGAGCACCTTGAGCACCCACGAAGCAAGCATGGTTACCATGCCCACAGCGAACATGTTGCCCAAGATCTTGCCCCAATACCCTTTCGTTCTTAGGTAGCTCTCTGAAACCGACGCACAGACTCCCACTTTCTTCTCAAACACCAAAACGGAAGCCAACGCAAAGCGCGGACCGAGGATGATTGCGGGGATGATCCCGAGAATAGGAATCCACACAAAAGACCGAAGCATGGACCACACCCAAACACCGAGAAGCGGTAATACTTTCTTCGTCGATGCATTAAGAATATCCATCGGCTCTTTTGCTTTTTCCAGTACAAGCAGCATGTAGTAGCTTGTGGAAAAGAGGGAAACAAAGAGCCACCACAGCAATCCGCTACCCATGATGGGTAGCATTTCTATCATCATTTTCACACCTTCCTTGGCAAACAACGCCTCTCTTTCCTCGTCGGTCATCTGCTCCATCAGTCCACCCATACGTTCCATTTCCGCCATGGCCTCGGCAACAGCATTCTCTTCGCCGCTCTGGATCTTACGCTGCAATTCCATCATCTGGCTTTGCTCCATGCCTAGTCTCTGCATCCCCTGCCAGACATGTCCCTCGATTTTGCGGTTGGCAACAGCGCCGACAACCGCAATGAGTGTGCCGAAGAGCAAGGCACCGATGACGAGCGTGCGTATATTCTTGCGGCAGATGTTCCAGGAATCTGAGAGAAGTTGTCCGAGGGGAGTGGGCATAGGAGTGCAAAGAAATAACAATCGTTAGTGTAATGCATCTTGTCGCCCTCTTGAATAGGTCATCCCCGCACCCACATCCCATCAACGCTCCTGGCACGGCCTGCGATTTCAAGCGTAGTTAATGTTGCACCAATGCACGAAGTATCCAATCTACAGGATTCCACAAGATCGGAAATACTCTGCGGTACGCCTGTCAGTTGTTCCCAAATCCGGCGCTCCGTGCTGTCCTCGGGTGGTGACGCGCACTGCGTACACTGTGTCATAGGAAGCACGCGGATGTCTTGCAGTACTTCACGCGCAGACAATGCGATCTTCGCTTCGCCACGGGAGAGAATCGTGTGACATCCGGCGCTGAGCTCACTGAAGATGGAACCGGGAACAGCAAATGCTTCACGACCGTAGTCGATAGAGAGATCTGCAGTAATCAGTGCCCCGCTTTCTGCTCCGGCTTCAATCACTAAAACGCCGCGCGAAAGTCCGGCAATGATCCGGTTACGCGCCGGAAATGTGTAACGGTCGGGAGCGATATCCAGCGGAAATTCCGAGAGGAGCAATCCGCCTTTTTCTATAATTTCCCGCGCAAGTCCTGCATTGCTTGGTGGATACATCCTTGCCAATCCATGACCGAGAACGGCAACGGTCTTTCCACCGGCTGCAATTGTTGAGCTTGCAACTGCAGCATCTATGCCCAATGCCAATCCACTTACCGTCACCACACCGTTACCGGCGATCTCCGGAACCCACGACTCGACAACGCGCTTTCCGTAGCTGCTCATATTGCGAGAACCCACAATACCGAGACAGGGCCGAGTGAGGAGAGAAAGATCCCCGCGGTAACTGAGAAACACGGGCGGGTCACCGATCTCTTTGAGCATCGCAGGGTACAGATCATCTTCAATATTGATCATCGCAATGCCTGCCCGCTCTAAACGCTCAGCATATTCTTCAATCCCTGGCCCTCGTAGTCCGCCCGAGGCGGACGCAGTGGGCTGCAATTTTTCTTTTCTTTGCAATGTCTGCGTGATCGTCTCCGGCTTACACCCAAGCTCCTGAAGCACAGTTTCATTGAGTTCGGCCAGTGCATCGGCGAGATTGCCGAATCGCTTCAGAAGCATGTCGTAGCGACGCTTTGTAAGTACTCCGAGAGCAAACCAGGTGATGGTGGTAGCGTGATCCATGACCTTTAAATGTAGCCTAAAACAAGCCAAAAAACAGGTGTACGAACGTACAGCCGGAGAAGCATAACTTCCTAAGACTACTGCCTATCAGACCGACAGGGATTGTCCTTATCTCCAAATGCATCTGCAATGAGGTCATAAAGTGGCGTTCCTAACTTCGCGTCTTCAATGTTCATTCTTTTGATAAATTCCTCCGGATGAGAAGGCCAACCGGCTGCCTGTAAAACATCAATCTTTTGTGTGAGCAATGCTTGCAAAGCGTCTCGATGGTACAGGTAAAGAAACGGAACCCGCCCTTGTGAATCTCTCCCAGTTAACATCACATTTAAACGGTGCTTTGTCGCAAACTGAAACCATTCACTAATACTTGATCCAAAATATGTGGTCAGCATATTTACAGGCAAATAACCGACCGGCTTTTTTGGACCAACACTACGCAAATCGTTAAGCCCGCTTTCAATGTCGCGCTGAATAGAGTCTTTATGAGGCATCAGTATAGTATAGCATACTTTTGACTGAGAATTGTCTGTCACTGTTTTACTGTCCGTAAATGATCAAAGTCGCACGATTGATAAAGCCTTGAGCAATTTCAGCAGTCACAAGTTTACCCACTGCAAGAACATTGAACTCTCGGACAAGTTCATTAAAGGAATGTAGGCTGCTTGGGTTCAGCAAAGCACTTATCCTCTCCCGAAATTCAGGAGGAAATTTTAATGCAGTGTATTCCTCGTATGCCTGACGAGGTTTATTCAGTCCAGCCATTGCGGCTGCACAATTCGCACTATGTTCCCAATCTAGCCCATCTATCTGCTTACTTAACTCAAGCAATTGAGCATTTAGATGAAGATCATTCCACACATTAATAACATCATCTGGCAGTCCTTCTTTAGTAATCGTAATAAATGTGGTTTCCAAAAATTTCGATTGCTCACTCATATGTATATCATGCATTAAAATTCAATATAGTGTAGCAACTATGTCACGAACGACATCGATCGCAGATAGCACCTATATTTTGTCTGTTAGAACCAAACTTGATAGCCCGCCTTCGCACTGGATGGCCCACCAGCTGTAGCAACGCAACTTTGTGCACATGAAAAAATTACACAAACCTCCAGTGCTTCGGTGGGCAGCCTACGCGTTGCGTAAGCTGGAGCCGCTGACCGGGATTGAACCGGTGACCCTAGGTTTACGATACCTATGCTCTACCACTGAGCTACAGCGGCCTATGGCTAGAAAAGAACCAGCCGCTTCTTACCCGAAACGACGGTAATCCTATTCTCTAATGAAATCCTCCACTTCTCAAGGCAGATCTCTGAATCTCATCCCCTATTTCTCTTCATCTATACACATCCTTCCTATGCCCCACTTTTACCACAGTTACGGTAATAATACTGTGGTCTACGGCATAGATAATGGGATACGGCCAAAGCCGTAGAGAGCGCAACCCCTTGTACTTTCCTTCAAGCTGTTGCCCCGCCGCCGGGTTTTCCCGAAGAACATCAAACGCTGCCAGCACGCGTTTTTGATCTTTCTTTGGAAGAGTTTCCAGCTGCTTCAGCGCCTTTGTTTTTACTTCAAGCGTGTACATACTCACAACTTTAGTCTCTTTTTCACCTGAGCAAGGCTGATGGTGTTCTTATGCAATTTCCCCGCTTTCATATCCTTCACCACCCCTACAAGCTCTTTATCCAACGTAGGATCAGCCATAATCTCCATAGTCTCCTGCCACCCCTGATATTCCTCAAAGGACATAACGACCACTTTAGGAACGCCTTCATGGGTAATCGCCACAGCAACTCCGGGATGCCCCGCCCGATCAATGACCGCATAGAAATTCTTTCGAGCCTTTGTCGCTGTCATAAACGTATCCATGCGTACATTGTAGCGTACGCTTGTATGGCGTACAAGGGGATGACGCAGCGGTTTGGGTTGCTTGAGTTTTTTGAGTTCATTGAGTTTCTTGGGTTGATTATGTTGAAGAGAGGGAACCCAATAAACCCAACAAACACAATAAACCTCATAAACCCAAATCCTAGGCATAAAGGACTACCAAAATTTCCCTCTTTCTGCTATCATGGGGAGATTTCCCAAACACAAACAATGTCCATCGACGCCTGCATCGCGCATGCCATCCACAGCGACTTAGATATCCTCGAAGCCCTTCCGGAAGTGCATGATATTCCTGTGGAGGATCTGGAGCCCTACATCGAACGCTATGTCGTTGGTGTGCAGTCGACGCTCCGTGAGGTCATTGTGGACCGTGGAGAGCCCTACATTCGCTCCAAAGACGCTGCAGGCCTCTGTGCCACCTGTCTCGACGCCGGCGTCTCCTTGCCCCCTTCTATGCTTCTCAAGATCTGCCAGACGATCATGCAGCTGGTCACGATCGACGCACGCTTCATCCTCGATACAGAGGAAGGTGCGAGTTTGTACTACGTCAAAATGGCAGTTAGCTAATAAGCATGAATGTGTCCGGTCGCATTGGAAATGTGCCGTCACGCATCCAGCGAATGGGTCGCAGAAAGCGCGCTGTCTGACGAGTCCGTTTCAACGGACGAGGAGTTCGCGCTTTCCGACCCGTGAGATGACGATGCGTAGGCATATTTCCACAGCGACAACGTGCTTTCTTTTCTCCACTTTCTTTGCACGAGCAAAGAAAGTGGAACATCGATAAAACAACACAAACTTAACTTCTACAAATCCAAAAGCACCGCCGCGATCCACGGAAACGCCACCGTCACATCGCTTTGGATAATCTGGAAATAGCTCTCCGTCGAAAGCTTGTCCCACGTAATCTTCTCTTTCCCCCCCGCGCCGGAGTACGAGCCATAGGACATCGGCGAGGAACCGATTTCGATGAACCCGGCCCAATCGCGCACTTTGCCCTGCTGCAGATCGTGCTTGAGGGAAGGAACTACACAGATAGGGAAGTCGGCGGCGATACCACCTCCAAGCTGCAGAAAGGCAATGGGACTATCTTTGGATTCCTCCATGTACCAGTCGTAGAGCGAAGTAAAGTACTCCAGTCCCCCCTTCATGATCTTCGGATCGAGAACCGTACTGCCTTCTTTGCGATACTTTCCGCCATAGGTGTAACTCGCAAAGATATTCCCCATCGTGGAATCTTCGAATCCCGGGATCACGATCGGAATCTTTTTCTCGTACGCCGCATAGGTCCAGCAGTCGTCAGGATTGGCCATGGGATCGGGCTTAATGAGCCCCTCTGCAAAGAGCCTGCGGAAGTATTCGTGGGGGAAGTAGCGCTCGCCCTGCTTCTCAGCCTCTTTCCACATCTGAAGAAGATGCGGCTCCATGATGCGCACGCTTTCATCCTCGGGAAGAAACGTATCGGTAATGCGCCGCAAGCCCGCGTCTCGAAGCTCTGCCTCCTGGTCAGGCGTGAGCTCCGTGTAGCGGGGAATGTAGGCGTAATGCGAGTGCGCAACATAGCGGTAATACGACTCTTCGTGGTTTGCGGCCGTTGCCGAGATCAGGTGCACTTTGCCTTTGCGGATAAGCTCTGCGAGCGTCACACCAACCTGAAAAGAGCTCAATGCCCCCGCAATCGTCACGACGAGCTTGCCACCAGTATCTAGGTGATTCTTGAGCCACAGCGCAGCCTGCAGCGTGGAGCCACCGTTACAGTGCCGAAGCGTGCGCTCGGCGAATGCGGTCACGGGCGTCTTGCTCTTTTTCGTCTGAGATATGGGCCCAGCATCCTT
This sequence comes from Candidatus Peribacteria bacterium, assembly GCA_943354555.1. GTDB lineage: Bacteria > Patescibacteriota > Gracilibacteria > Peribacterales > Peribacteraceae > 2-12-FULL-55-11. The sequence goes on from CALRCM010000033.1 coordinate 6,893, forward strand.
GAGGCTGACCTCAGGAATGATGAATTTTTTGAGAGCGGGAGAAAGACTGTCGAATTGTTTTTTCATAGGAGAAGAATATCACAGATAAACGCGCACCCAAGAATGGATGCGCTGGAAATAGGAATAATGCAATCCAACAAGAGCACCCATTCCTAGGTGCGGTCGATGTACATCACTGCTTCTCGACCGCCGGTACGTGCTCACGCGGCAACACCAATCTCGAACCTTGATCACACCCCTGCATCACCATAACAGACAGAATCATTGCACCAATCGTGGCTATGTATCCTTTCACTCCCAATCTACTGCTTCCGGGAACGCTGGCAAGAGACAATCCGCAATTCCAGCGTTGCAATTCTTTTGTAGGAAACCATGCATCGATCAACTCCGTGTATACAAAACACTGTTCGCCATCGCACGATGCATAGGGAACCGTTCCGAACAATTTTTCTCCATCTACTTCTACGGCAACCAATCCGTCATGGGTTGTATGGCAAATTTCTACAATATCTTCTGCTCTATATTCCAATCGTACCTGCAAAGGATACCGTTGCGTTGCGCCGCACTGTAGAACAACCGGCATATGCGATACTTCTTTTGCCTCTATCTGCTGCGGTTTATTCATGTTTTAAGAATACGATTTTTAAAGGAAAATTCTACTAAATACTCTAAAAACAGGGATGGTCGCGCTGGAAAAGCGCCGTCACGCATCCAGCGAATGGAGCGCGCGAAAACGCGCTGTTTGAGCGACGAGCCGAAGCGAGGAGCGAGTTCGCGTTTTCCGCTCCATCCGCGCCTGATGCGTAGGCGACTTTTCCACAAGCGACCGCGCTTTTCTTTGGACACTTTCTTTTGGCAAGACAAAAGAAAGTGGTAATCCATGAGTAGAATCCCATGATATTTTCGTTAAGCAACGAGCAGGAAATCTTGTTAGCGCTTGCTGAACTGTGGAGCCTTGCGTGCGCGCTTGAGTCCCGGCTTCTTGCGCTCCTTGATGCGAGCATCGCGGCGGAGGAATCCTGCAGGCTTCAACGTAGCGCGCAGCTCTGGGTTGATGAGCAGAAGTGCACGGCTGATGCCATGACGGATAGCATCGGACTGGGCGTTTTTACCGCCCCCCTTTGTAATGGCTTCAATATCATAGATCTTGAGCTGATCGGTGATGCGCAGCGGTGCCAAAGCGTTTTCCGTGAGCATCCCGAAGAAGTAATCCTTGATCTTCAGTCCGTTGACCGTGCAGGCACCCGTACCGTTTTGGAAGAGCTTCACGCGCGCGATAGCGGTCTTTCTTTTGCCAACAGCGGCGATGTACTGCGTAGGGGAAGTGGACATGAGGGCTTAAGAAAGGGTTACGGGAGTGGGCTTTTGTGGAGCGAATGTATGCTCTGCACCAGCAAATACGTGTAGACGCTTCATCATCTCATTGCGTAGGCGGTTTTTGGGCAGCATGCCTTTTACTGCCTTCTGCATTGGGGATGTAGGCTCTTTAACCATGAGAGCTTCCATCGTGATCTTCTTCATACCACCGAGCCAAGGAGTGTGACGGTAGTAGATTTTATTGCGGGCCTTCTTCGGCAAAATAGAGATTTTTGACGCATTGATAATCACCACGTGATCTCCATGCAACTGATGTGATGTAAACTCCGGCTTGTGCTTACCGCGCAGGAAGATCGCCGCCTGTACGGCGACGCGTCCCATCATCTGCTCGGAAGCATCAATGAGGAGCCACTTGGCAGCCGATGGTTTGGGAGTGGAAGTTTTCATTTCTTGGAAGATGCGGAAGTGGTTTTCTTTACCGGCTTTTCTACCTTCTCTACTACGATATCTCTATCCATCATCGTGAGATCAACCATTTTCGCTCCATCACCGAGTCTGGCTCCCACCGCGATGATGCGCGTGAGACCGGATGTACGCTTGGCGTAGCGGGGTTTGAAGACTTCCATAATCTTGCGGCAGGCATTTTTGTCCGTAACAACAGCATTGATGTGGCGGATAGCGAGAGTGGCGGACTTGTTGCGGGCGGCAGTGATGAGCTTGTCCACAAGCGGTTGTATGACCTTTGCGCGCTTCTGGGTCGTGCGGATGGACTCGTAGAGAAGCAAAGATGTTAGGAGATTGCGCGTCATCATGCGGGCAAGCTGAGGCTTATAGTTGAGCCGGCGGGTAGTTTTGCGATGTCTCATGAGAGGTAATCAAGGCTTTAGAGAGCCGAATAGTAGAGTGCAAAGAGAAAAGAGAAAAGAGAAAAGATTCCGTTATTCATCGGTGGGCTCATCGGCAAGCTTCAGGTTTCTTTCCCCAAGTGTGGCCTTCACTTCGTCGAGAGCCTTGGCACCAAATCCACGGAAGTTACTGAGGGAAGATTCCGTGCACTTTGTGAGCTGCTCAATGGAACCGACACCAGCATTGATGAGTGCATTGAGGGTGCGCGGCGAGAAGTTTAGGATCTCGATTGGCGTGTAGCTTTCCTTTGCGGACGTGTCCGCCTCTTCTGTAACACGTGCTCCTGCGCGGCTGAAGTCGGCCATGAACTCCTTCTCGACAACTTTGTCTGGGCTTGCGAAGTACTCGAAGTAGCTCCTCAGAAGCTGGGCAGCAAACTGCATGGCCTCCTCAGCACCAAGAGATCCATTGGTCTCGACTTCAATGATAAGTTTATCCAAGTTCGTGCGCTGACCCACGCGAGCTGCCTCGACATCGAAGCGGACTTTAATGACAGGACTGAAGACCGCGTCGAGGAAAATAAGACCCGGCTCGTTTTGCTTCTTGTTCCTCTCAGTTGCAGGAACGTACCCTACTCCCTTCTCTACCGTGAGCTGCATGTCGATTTCCGCACCCTTTTCGAGAGTGAGGATTTCAGCATCTGGGTTAAGGATCTCGATATCTGAAGATACTGTGAGGTCCTTGGCAGTGAGGGTCTTGGGTCCCTTGGCCTGCAGGGTAATGATCTCGGGTTCCTTGCTGAATTTTCGCAATCGCAGCGTACGGATGTTGAGCCCCATATCGACGACAGACTCACGCACGCCTTTGATCGTGGTGTACTCGTGCTGGATACCTTTCACACGAATCGAAGTAACAGCAGCACCTGGGAGGCTACTGAGGAGCGCCCTTCGGAGCGAGTTTCCCAGCGTCATACCGAATCCCGGAGGAAGCGGCGCGATGGAGAACGTCATGTGATTTTTGTCGCCCTTGGGAGCACCTTCGGCGCTGAAGACGGGGAGACCGATCTCTTCCTGGATGATATGCATGGGACGGAGAGGAAAAAGGAGAGAGGGAGAAAAAATGCGACGAAAAGCGCTTAGCGCGAGTAGAACTCGATAACCATACGGACGTCGATGCCCTGTTCCGCATGTTCCGGACCAGGAAGAGCGACCACTTCCGTCTTGAGCTCCCCGCTATTGGACTTGAGCCACGACGGAGCATTGTATTTCTGGTGTGCTTCCGTGATGGAACCGAAAATTGGGGACGACTTCACGCGAGGCCGGGCAACGATGACGTCACCGGGACGTACGAGGAATGAAGGAACCGTTACGCGCTTGCCATTGACCGTAAAGAGACCATGGCCGGCAAACTGGCGGGACTGGAGGCGGGTCATGGCAAACCCTGCACGGTAAATGACGTTATCGAGACGGCGCTCAAGAAGCTGCTTCATCATCTCGCCGGTCTGGCCGGGAGCGGTGGTCGACAAGGTATAGACCTTGCGGAACTGACTCTCGGAAAGACCGTAGATATCGCGCATTTTCTGCTTCTCGAGGAGCTGCTTACTGTACTCGGACTGCTTACCGGGACGGTGCTTTGGGCCTTTGCCTGGGCCATACGGCTTGCGCTGCAGAATCTTGTCGTACTTATCCGAGCCGTAGATGTTGCTCCCATGCCGGCGAACGCGGCGAGCTTTGGGACCGGTATACTTCATAATTGAGAATTGAAAATTGAGAATTGAGAATTATGGGACCAGACATTTAGGCAAATGCTTGCAGAGGTTTGCACGGTGGAGGATAGGGGAATGGTGATCATGTGGGAGAAAAAGTAATTCTCAATTCTCAATTTTCAATTCTCAATTCGTTACACGCGTCTGCGTCTGCGCTGTTTGCATCCGCCATGCGCTATAGGCGTGACATCGACAATGGAATCAAGGTTAAGACCTGCAGCCTGCAACCCGCGGATGGACTGCTCGCGACCGGGGCCAAGTCCTTTGAGTTCGATGATGACGGAGGCAACGCCAAACGGAGCAGCCTTGAGAGCAGCCGACTCTGCTGCAACCTTTGCGGCATATGGAGTCGACTTGCGTGTTCCTTTGAATCCGGAAGAACCAGCAGAGGCCCAGCAGAGCACACCTCCTTCGAGATCGGTAAAAGTGACAATCGTGTTGTTCTCGGATGCATGGATGCACACACGCGCCTGAGGCACTGATCGCTTTACTTTCTTGCGTCGCACCTTTGGTTTGGCTTCCGTCGCTTCGGGCGGGATGAGATCAGCGGCGGGCTTCTTGTCGTCGGCCATAGGAGGGAATAAGGGATTGGAGCGAAATAAGAGATGAGCCGCATACCTGCTGGCGTGCGACAAAATGGTTTACGTCTTGGTCAGTGTGACGCGACCGGAGAGGCCTGTCTTCTTCTTTCCACGCTTTGTGCGCGCGTTTCTGCGGGATGTCTGCCCACGAACAGGAAGCTTCTTCTTGTGGCGATACCCACGCCATGTGCCGATATCCTGCAGGCGCTTCACATCCATGCTCACTTTGCGCGAGAGTTCACCTTCTGTAAGTTCCTTTTCAATGCGGCTACGAAGTCGCGCAGTTTGATCTTCGGAAAGATCTGCAGGACGAACATCAAATCCGATTTTAAGCTCACGGAGAATAGCGCCAGAAAGAGGTCTGCCGATGCCTTTGATCGCTGTAAGGGCGATTTCCATGCGTTTCTTTTCGGGGAGGACAACACCGGAGATACGTAGCATAGGAATGGAGAATTGATAGTTAAGAATTATCCCTGTCGTTGCTTGTGCTTAGGGTTCTTCCTGCAGACGATGCGACGTACGACCTTGCCTGCGCCGTTTCGACGGAGTACGAGGCGGCAATCCTTGCAGATGGGCTTCACGGACGGACGGACTTTCATCGTGAGGGGGAATAAGAGAATTACGCTGCGGGAGCGGACGGCGGATCTTGGGGGGTAGTAGCGTCCGTAGTAACGGGGCCACCTTGGGGCAGACGATAGGTGATTCTGCCTTTCTCCAGATCGTACGGCGTCATCTCCACCTTCACCTTGTCTCCGGGGAGAATGCGCACGCGATGCACGCGCATGCGTCCTGCGAGTGTGCAGAGAAGCTCATGATCCTTCGCCTGTTCGGAGACAATCCGGACCCGGAAGGTGGCATTGGGAAAGCTTTCTTTCACAACGCCGATGAGTTCTATGACGTCTTTGGACACACGTAAGGTAAATGATAAGAGCCGCGGTATCCTAGCGACGAATATTGCTTCGTTCAAGCTATGGGTAGCAAAAAACTCAAGAGAATTGAAAAATGTATTGATTAAATACAATTAATATTGTATAATAAAACAAATACACCCTTTTTATGACCATAGATGCATTTCTCGGTATGGGAATCGCTGGGATGATCTGCATCCTTGCAGGATTTTTACTCATTCAAACCCACAAAGTAACTGCAGACAGTCTGCTGTATGACGTGCTCAATTTTGTGGGATCAGCGCTTTTGGTGATCTATGGCCTTGCAGGCAAGGCATGGCCGTTTGTAATTTTGAACGGAGTTTTTGCTTTGTATTCGCTCTACGACATCGTCAAAGATCTTCAGGGAACACATACATCGAAGGTGCGAAAAGGATAAATTTTCTTCACGCCACCACTTCACATCCATTCTCTGTTACAACTACCGTATGTTCGAAATGCGCGGATAATGCCCCATCTTCCATAGACAGCGTCCAGCCGTCATCCGCCTGCGTAATCTCTATACTTCTTCCTGAGGTGACAATCGGTTCAATGGCGATCGCCGTGCCAACAGGAAGAGTGGGGCCTGT
>CALRCM010000034.1 GCA_943354555.1 Candidatus Peribacteria bacterium
ATTCTCACTCATCACGTGGAGTGGGATGTGCAACCGAACCCAAACTCCATGTAACAGTCCGAATGCCCCACGGTTCGAGTGTACCACTACGATACGGCTGCGATGCAGGCCGGATAACATCACGTGCCAGCATCAATGCATGCAGTCCAACCGCATTGAGAAGATCTCCCAACCGCTCGAGATCAATATTTGCCCAGTGCGTTTTCTTTGTGCGAATGAGGAATGCACCAACGATGCGACTCAATGCACTCACGAAAATGGTATTTGCCGCCTGTAAAAGATCAGTCCTAGATGATTCCTTTCCCGCCATATGTGGAAGGATAAATTCTGAAGGACTTACCGTATTGAAGAGCGCGATAACGGTAGCAGATGCATCTCCGGCACCCATATCCAGAGGCTTTCCCGCCCATACCGTCTGAGATGCGTCACCATGTTTCTCCAGAAGCTCTCTTTCGTGATCCGCATGCACACACGACGTAAAGCATGCAAGATGCTGATGGTCTCCAGATCCAACAACCAACCCACCTTCACCACCAAAGGTGATTGGATAGTTAAACGTAATTCCACCAAAAGCTGGATGAGGAGGATTGTACTGACGCATAAGCCATAGTGCATGGTCAAGATCTTTCAATGACTGCGGATCTACATCATGACCATTGGAGGCGATCGGAGATGGGAATGGAATATCTGTAATATTATGTGCTTCTACCTCTGCACCGCGTTGCTCAAACACTCTCGCAACATCTACTGCTTCCTTCATATTCATCGGGAGAATGACGTCCTTCCCATATGCCATGTTCGCCACCATCGAACGAAAGGCCGTAGATGCATTATTCATGTAGAAAAAACGATTACGGGGGTTCCCGTGTTTGCCAATCTGCTCGAAGAGAGGATCGGAAGAGATGAATCCGTTTGCAGATTGAAATAGTTGATGTATGTCGCTACGTGAACCATTCATAGCATCGAGAATCCTTCCAGTTTCGACCGGCTCGGTCGTCAAAGCAAAATCTCCACCATCACTTCCATCAACCCATGGCATCTGGATGGAAATACGGTCGGGAACATCTGAGAGAATCTGAAATGAAATATTCCCTTTCTCCACCATCTCTCGAACACGGTCCTGCACATCGGTACGGAGATACCGAAAAGGATCTGAACTTGTGAGAATATTTACTCGGTAGCGACCCGCGAACCGCTCCGAGAGCAATAGTAGTGACAAATCCATCGCCATGTTCTGAGGATTCCCCCCAAGGTCAATCTCCACATCATTGCATCTACTACTGAGTAATTCTCCAAGCTCTGGTAATGGCAAACTCCTGTCTGCATCTGCTTTAAGATCCAGTGGAATCTGATGAAATACATGCACATCCAATCCGCTCTGCAAATCGCTCCCTTGAAGCATACCACCGTAAATGTCTAACTCGAGATGCCCATCAGCAGATAGACCTCGGGATTGCCATTCGGCATTTAACTTGTTTCCAGGAATATATGCCTTCTTCTGCAATCCGGCGCGAAGTCGGCCAATGGTCTGGGATAATTCTTCTCTGCGACTCCCTCCGCCGAACTTGATATCTTTCACAGCCTGACTGACAACGAGTATCTCGGGGATTGCATCGGGCTTGCTCTCCATAAGGAAGAATTGAGAAAAAGCATTGAAGAATGTCCCTATGTGTTTTCTAAGTCAACGGGATCGGAACGAATGTAGAGAGAATAAACAGGGGAACAAAAGGGCAATATTGGCTTGTTTCCTGCACAATCGAGTGAATAATTCCTGTATGAGTATAATGACTCCATCTGATATGACCGCAAAGGATGGCCCGAGGCCGCAGCCGAGGACCATGAGCGAGGCCCTGCAGGGCCGAGTCGAATGGTGTCATGGGAGGGACTTGAACCCTCAATCCCTTCTTGAAAAGCCTCTGGAAAATCACTGAACTGATCCGTACAGGCGATCGTTCTCTATACGACAAATATATTTCTCAACATTGATCTCAATTGAACACCGATAGACGCATTAGGCAAACGCCATGGATGACGCAGCGGGCCAACGTAGACAGGGGGTCCTCCAAATTGATCAGCGGTGATATCTGCAATCATAGAATGATCTAACAGCAAGACCCCATGACCTCCACTCGAGGGGCATCGACGGTCCTCATAGAGTCCATGCTCTAGATGTCCAATGTGTAATCTGGTTTGAAGATAGACTGAAGCAATTTCACAACAATTTTTTGGGAATTGTCGTAGTGCCTGCTGCACATAATAGTGAGCATTCGACACTGGCTGACTGCGACATTCTCTAAAAATCTTTTCAAGCAACTCTCTGTCAACTTCCCCTGATTCAAATTCTTTGCGGACAGTGGTTGCAATGCCTCTGATTTCTTCGATATTCATAAGAATATACTGGTGCCATGGGAGGGACTTGAACCCTCAATCCCTTACGGGAACGCGATTTTGAGTCGCGCGCGTATACCATTCCGCCACCATGGCACGTGTATCGGAGATAAAACTTGCGAGTATCGTAGCAGGGGCAGGTCCTGAGCGCTGTCGAAGGGCCGCCACCATGGCTTAATTCCATTTTACCTCACTTATTGCATATTGCGATCCCTCGTCTCAGCATACAGTGACTCCATGACATCAGAGTACGAAAAGCCGCTGCAGGTAGTCATAGGCATGACACTGAGGAGAACGCCCCTTGAAGCGACAGGTGCGTACAGGGAGAGGCTCAATACAATGACTGGAGAAACATACACTGTTGTATCGATATTTCCCGGAAAAGTATTTCTCAGAAATATTGATGCGACGCGCGCTGCGGTGGAAAAGGTTATACGTCTCCCGACACTACGCATCACACCATCCTTGTTTGAAAAAGCTGAACCGGAGAACATCGCTGCAGTTCAGAAATCCAGAGTGTGTATTTCATCGAGAATCATGCAGCTTCTTGCATGGATCCGTCGATGATCCGGTATGCTGGTGCCTCCCATGGATACCTATTCCTCTTTCAACTTCGATTCCTATGCCTTCTTCCCTGAAGAAGGTCTCATTGAGCTTCGGTACAACCTGGACGATTCGTTGCGATTCACGGAAACCATCAAGCTATCGCAGAGCTTCCCTTCTTCAGCTTCCAGCCCCCAGCTCGATCGACTCCTGTTTCTTCTCCATCTCATTGGCGGCATCAGTTACTACAAAACCTATCTGCCGAAAACGATCGAGATCAAAAGTGGTTCACTGAATGCGAAAGAAGCCGCATTCTGGACACAGGTCTATGAAAACGGATTGGGAGAATTCTTTTACAAAAATAAAATTGATCATCGGGGGGTGGTGAAATTTCCTGTTGGGGCGGGGCTGGATGAGACGTCCCAGCGGGACGTCTCTACGGAGCCACATCATTCTGGAGCGCCGAAGAAAATCCTCGTTCCTTTTGGTGGCGGCAAGGATTCCATCGTCACGGCGGAGCTTCTCAAAGCTGCAGGACACGATGTCACACTCCTGCGCATCGGGCATCACCCGCTCATTACCGCTGCCGCAAAAACGGCCCAGCTTCCACTCCTGACTATCGAGCGCAGGCTCGATCCCCTCCTCTTCGCGCTCAATGCCGAAGGTGCACTGAATGGCCATGTTCCGATCACAGCATATCTCTCCATTCTCTCCGTCATCATCGCAGAACTCTACGGATTCTCCGCAGCTGTGTGGAGCAATGAACGCTCTGCAAGCGAAGGAAATACGAAGCTTCATGAGCTCGAAGTAAACCATCAATGGAGCAAAGGCATCACCTTCGAGAAATCCCTGCAGGAGATGCTCAGCACTCGAACACATGTGCAGTACTTCAGTTTGCTACGACCGTGGAGTGAGCTTCGTATCGTGAAGGAATTCTGTAAGTATTCGAAGTACTTCGAATCGTTTACGAGCTGCAACGAGAACTGGAGGATCGCTGCAAAATCCGAAAGTATTGGATTTGGGCTTTGGTGCAGGGACTGTCCCAAATGCGCTTTTGCTTTCACACTATTCGCAGGATTTTTTCCGCGAACAACATTGGAAGTACTATTTGGAGCGAACCTCTTTGCATCCCCTTCCCTCGTGCAGACATTCCGGGAACTGCTCGGACTTCAAGGCTTCAAACCTTTTGAATGTGTGGGAACAGCTGATGAAGTACGCGCAGCATTTTTCCTCGCCCATGTACGGGACGAACTCGAAGACACTCCTTCGATGCAGATGTTTGTTAACGAAGTTCTTCCCACAATGAAAAATCCTGAAGTGTTGATCGCGCAGGAATTGGCGGCGGGGACGGATCATGCGATCCCGAAGGAATTTCAGGATGTTCTTCCCAGGAATTGAGACGTGCCAACGGCACGTCTCTACGATGACGTTATCATTCATTTACGCCTTCCATGCTATTACAGGATCTCAACGGCAAATCGGTTTGCATCCTCGGCTACGGGCGCGAGGGAAAGGCGATGCTCGACGCCATAAAGGAATATGCGCCGGAGGCGAGGGTCACGATTGCAGATCAGAATACCGAGTTGCGGGTTACGAGTTATGGGTTACAGGTTGGCGACAAATATCTGGAAAATTTGGATCGCTTCGATGTAATAGTGAAATCCCCTGGCATTCCTCCCAACATTCTCGGAACTCGGAACTCGGAACTCGGAACTATCACGAACTCCACCCAGATCTTCCTCGAAGAAGCCGCCGCTCGCGGCGCAACCGTCATCGGCGTCACAGGATCGAAGGGCAAAAGTACAACAGCATCGCTGATCTATGCAATGCTCCAGGCACATCAGCAACCCGCAACCCGCAACCCGCAACCGTACCTTGTCGGCAACATCGGCGAACCCGCTATTGCCCACCTGAAGGACATAAAGTTGAACACAATTTTTGTTCAAGAAATGAGCAGCTATCAACTCATGGACTGTACGGTAAGCCCCCACATTGCTGTCATCACCAGCTTCTTTCCAGAGCACCTCGACTACCATGGTTCACTCCAGAACTACCAAGAAGCGAAATCCCACATCACACAGTTTCAAACCGAGAATGACTTCGTCGTTTATGACGCGCAGTCACCGGGAGCGGAAGAAATCGCGCTCAAGAGCAGTGGCCGCCGCATCGCAGCACACACAGAAGATCTACCGCTTGTGACCGCAGATCTCCTCCTCAAAGGCGAACATAATTTACGCAATGCGGCGATCGCCTTTCTCACGACGCGACTCCTCGGCGTACCCGAGCGCATCAGTATTCCGGTGATCCAGAATTTCAAGGGACTTCCCCATCGCCTCCAATCACTGGGAATCCACAACGAAATCGAATGGGTTGATGACGCGATTTCCACCACACCGGAATCGACGATTGCCGCACTCGATGCACTCGGCGACCGCGTCTCAGTAATTATCCTCGGTGGCCAAGACCGCGGCAATGATTTCACGGCACTCGGAAAGTACATCGCGAAATCCAAGATCCACACCGTCATCCTCTTCCCCGGCTCCGGTCCGCGCATACGTACAGCGATTGAAGGGAGCAAAGCATCTGTAAAGTTTTTCGAAGCGGAAACGATGCAAGAAGCAGTAACGAATGCAAAATTCTCAATTCTCAATTCTCAATTCTCAATTCCGTCGATTGTACTTCTTTCGACCGCCTCCCCAAGCTACGGAATGTTCAGGAACTTTGAAGAGAAAGGTGACGCATTTAAGAAGTGCATACAGGATATGAGTATCTTAACGTAGTGTGTCACCCCGAGCCCTGTCGAGGGGTTGAAGAAAAAGGCGAAGCCTTCCGCAAATGCATAGAACACCAAAATCTGGTATAATTGACATGTGAAACACATATGCAAATTCCCGAAACTCCTCGTCTTTATTGCATCAGTCGTCTTCGCATACGTTCTTTTGAAGATGGGAGCGTTCGACTGGATCGAGGCGCATCTCGACGGTGCCAGCTATGCGTCCATGCTTCTCGCAGGGTTTCTCTTCAGCTTCGGCTTCACGTCACCGCTTGCGGCGATATATTTTTTCGAAGTGTCGCACCTGGTACACCCACTACCTGCTGCTCTTCTTGCTGCCGTTGGAGCAACTCTTTCGGATGTCAGCATCTTCCAATTCACGAAGCTCTCCTTCCACGATGAAATTCTCCGTCTCAAAGAGACACGACTGCTGCGCAGCATGCATGCGATATTTCATCATGAGCGGATCTCGCATGAGTGCCGCAATGCGCTCCGGTGGATTCTTGCGTGCATTGTCATTGCCTCCCCTCTCCCGGATGAAGTGGGTATGACATTCATTGTCGGCTTCACACACATCAAAGGGTGGAAACTCACGTCACTGTGCTTCGTGCTCAATGCCGTCGGTATCTTGGTGATTATGCTATTGGGAAGGGCGGCGGTGTAAAACGGGCGGAGACGTACCAACGGCACGTCTCTACGGTGGATTTTCACACAATCGCAACCGCGCACACGTAATTTTCAATTCTCCATTTTCAATTTTCAATTCCGGTCCCGTCCCCAATCTTCACCTTGGCCGGTCGCAGAACTTTTCCATGCAACTCATACCCTTCTTCAAAGACTTCCGTAACTGTATCTTTCTGTCCTGATCCCTGCTGAAGCACTTCGTGACGATTTGCATCAACCGTTGAACCCAAAGATGACATCCTTTTAAGACCTGCGCCTTCGAGCTCTCGCATGAGTTGTCCTTCGATGGCCATCACACCCTTGACCCATTCGTGGGCCTTCAAATCGTCCGGAAGATGCTGGAATGCCCGCTGAAAACTATCAATGGTAGGCAAGAGTCTTTTGAGCATGGATTCAAGAGCAAATGCCGAAAGCTCCATGCGCTCGCGCTCCATCCTGGCCTTGGCATTCTGCAGATCAGCTTGTGCACGCGCAGCAAGATCCTTCATCTTTGCGGTTTCGATCTTTGCAGTTTCGCATTCCTGCGAAAGCGCGGCTACTTGCGATTCTACATCCTGAATGTGTTTTGAAAGCACCTCCAATTCCAGCGATGCGTCACCCGTTGATGGAACTTTTTTGGAAGAAGGCATACACAAACAGTATACGTTGCCGATGCGCAGTTGTCAGTTGCTCTGATCATTTTTTCCTCACCAGTCAGCAGTGGTATTACTGATAAATAATCGTATAATGGAAAAGTCCTTCCCAATGCATCATGGTCAAACGCCCTTCTGCAAAGTCTTCCACTCTTCGCCGCCAGGTATTCACCGTCACAGGAATGACCTGCAGAAGCTGTGAGCTCCTTATAGAGCGTCGATTGAAAGACGTCCCAGGCGTCGTAGAGGTTGCCGTAAGTGAGCGGAAGGGAGTTGTAGAGGTGCTTTCCAACCCCAAACTTCACGCTCCAGACATTGATCAGCTGAATCAAGCGTTACAGTCGACAACCTACAAACTCCATGCAGAAGGATCATCCCCAAGTGTCGTATCCAATGACGCACAAAAGCCCGACTGGACTGAGGTTGGCGGGATGTTTCTCCTCATTCTTGCAGGCTACCTTCTCCTCAAGCACTTCGGCGTTTTCGCATTCGCCAAAGGCATTGAAGGTGCAGCCAGTTTGGGAGCAGTCTTTGCTGTTGGGCTTGTCGCAGCTTCATCCACCTGCCTGGCTGTCGTAGGAGGTCTCCTGCTCGCTGTCGCTGCGAAGTGGACGGAGAATAATGAGGGAGCAAGCCGCTGGAGGCGTTTTCAACCACTCTTGTCCTTTAATGCCGGTCGTCTCGCAGGGTACTTCCTTCTTGGCGCACTCGTAGGACTCCTTGGCAGTGCAATCACCCTCTCCACAAAAGCAACAGGCGTGCTGACGATCGCCATCGCCGCCGTCATGATCATACTCGGACTCAATATTCTACGCATCGTCCCCAAGCGCTACTGCACACTGCCACTGCCGAAGTCCTTCGCACGAAAAATCAATGCATTGAGTTCTTCGGAGCACCCGTTTGCTCCCGCCCTCCTCGGAGCACTCACGTTTTTTCTCCCCTGTGGCTTCACCCAGTCGATGCAGCTCCTTGCTCTTGGATCCGGAAGCGCGCTGCAGGGTGGAATCATCATGCTCGTTTTTGCGCTGGGAACGCTACCTGCACTCATCGGACTTTCCGCAATCAGCTCCCTCGTCGAAGGGCGTACGGCCCGCTGGTTCCTCACGTTCTCCGGAGCGCTTGTCTTGGTGCTCGGCATCTGGAATGTCCAAAACGGTCTTCTCCTCACCGGTATCGATGCCTCTGGCATCGTGCGGTCTGCTCTGCCGGGAATTACGCGCCAGCCTCAGCCCCTCCCTGCGGGCAGCGATCCCAACGTCACGATCGATGCACAGGGACGCCAAATCGTCGCGATGACCGTTAGTAACGCCGGCTACTCGCCAGACAACTTCACGATCCAGCCGGGACTACAGACATGGATCTATGCCTATGCTCCGCAGGGTGTAGGGGGATGCGCTTCTATGCTCACAGATCCCACGCACAATCTTTCAACTCCTATCGTGCAGGGGGGCAACTGGCTTGGCCCCATTACCAATCCCAAGAGTGATTTTGTGATCACCTGCTCCATGGGAATGATGCGGGCTGATATCCGTGTGAGCAAATCCTAGATACGGAAGTCTTGCAATTTTGCTCTCTGACCAGCACTATTTCTTCCTCATATTCCCTCCTTTACCATGCCAAAGAAGAGCGCATCACCAGCTTCATCCCCGCTACCCGTCGTCGTCACCAAAAACAATCTCTGGTTCGGCGTGACGATGTTGCTCGTCGGCTTCATCGCCGGCTCTGTTGCCATGGAAAAAGGAGAATCACTCACGGGCTGGCTCCATCTCCCGTCCCTTCCGTCACAAGAGGATGCACCTCCCGCTCCTCCAGCTGCGCCCTCGGTTCCTACAGCCCCCTCAGCTCCCGCGGCACCGGCAGCACAGGATACTGCTGCGCAGGACGCACTTATTCCTGACGTAGACCCCGCTCGCGATCACATCCGCGGCAATGCGAACGCAGATGTCGCGGTCATCGAGTACTCAGACCTCGAGTGCCCCTTCTGCAAGCGCGTGCATCCCACACTGGAGCAGCTCATCGGACAGGAGGATGACGTGCAATGGGTCTATCGTCACTTCCCTCTGGGTCCTCACAAGAATGCACGGAAAGCCTCTGAAGCCGTGGAGTGCGCCGGAAAACTCGGGGGGGATGGCAAGCTCTGGGAAATGATCGCCATCCTCTACGAGAAAGGGACGGACAACACGAAACTCGTCAGCCTCGCAACGGAGATCGGCCTACGGGATTCGGCGTTTGCAACATGTCTCAGCTCGGGGGAAATGGCACCGAGGGTGCGTGAGGATGTGGACCCTGCAAAAGCAGCCGGCATCAACGGCACGCCCAGTAACTTCGTTGTGCATCTCTCTTCCGGTCGCATCCAGCGCGTCACAGGAGCAAAGCCAATCGCAGAATTTCTCCAGGCTATTGAAAATGTACGCAACAATACCGTTCCTGCAGCTGAACAGCCGGCACCGGCTGCTGCAGCTGCAGCCTCGAGAGCGCGCCCGACGGTCTACACCGTACCTATTCGTGCTACGGACTGGGCATTCACTCCAAGTACGATCACTCTTAAGAAAGGTGACAGCGTAAAGCTTCGCTTTGTAGGAGCAGAAGGAGAACACGGTGTCTCCATCCCCGGCCTCGGAATCTCCAAAACCATTGCTCAGGGCCAGACAGTGGAGTTCCCGATTTCCACTGAGGTAACGGGCACCTTCCCCTTCTCCTGCAATGTCGCCTGCGGGACAGGCCATAGCGAGATGAAAGGAGTGATTACGATTGAGGAGTAAGTAAAGTCTATTCCACGCACGGTACCTTTGGATCTGCAACGCAGTTCTCCACCGGAGGCGTTCCTCTCCATGGGCATCTCTGGGAATACAAACAAGCATCCTCCGTCATTTGCCCAATTTGCTCTGCAACTTCTGCATCATCAACAGCATTTGTGAAGAGGATCTGATCCAGATCATCAAACACATATGCCAGATTCAAAGGCATTTCTTTGCCGTTCACAAACATACGGAAAGGAGTATCACCGCACATCTCTCTATCAGCCATCGGAGCAGATGATGTATAGCAATGAGCATCAATGCCGATCTGGATGCTTGCAAAGAAGTCACCAATACTCAGGCCGGGCTTGTGACGGTGGATCACATTCCCGTCATCATCATGCAAATGCAAATAGGGATGATGCTTGTGGCCATGTGCCTCGTGATCATCTTCCGTCTGACCATCCTCAGATTCTGACATAAACTCCTCATTCGAAAAATCTATTCTCTGACCATCCATCCAGATCGCAAAATCTGTATGCGTATGATTGGGGTCAGGGTTAGCGATAGCGTGCGGATCGCGGTTGGCACATGCTGAAAGCGAAAGTGCTGTGAGAATACCGAGCGTGAAGATGGAGTATTTCATGGTGGAAAAATTGTACTAGAAAACATGAAGAAGACGAAGAATTTTAAAAAGTAGGACAGGAACGTTCCTGTCCTACTTTTTAAAATTCTTCGTCTTCTTACTCCTCTATAACAATCGTTCCCGTCATATCCCGATGACCGGATCCGCATGGCACATTGCAGCGGAAATTGAATGTACCAGTCTTGTCTGTGGGAATTGCTACGGAAACCGTCTCCCCCGCCGAAAACTTCTGATTGATACCGAGATCAGGAATACCGATACCGTGATCACCGGAAACTCCTGTGAGCTCCAGTGTTACGTTCTCTCCCCTCTTCAGCGTAATCATGTTCGGAGTAAACGCAAAGTTCGTCGCATCCATATGTACGGTGCGCGCTACGGACGGTACTGCCTTTTTTTCCATCATCGCATCACCGTTTCCCCCGGCATCCTCGGTGACCATCATCTCTTCAACATCGGATGGATTTCCATCCTCATCGGGCACCGGCATTCCTATGGAAGGTGCATCCGACTCCGGCGTCTTGGACGCTTCAGGAGTGGTAGAAGTACAGGCTGCGAGGAGTAAAGCCAAAGGAATAAGCAAACGAAGAGTCTTCATAGAATGAAGGGAAAATGAACACAGAAAGCGTACGCTATACTCCAGTACGCATGCAAAAATATTCCGTCGCAACCGGCATCCTCATGAGCGCCATGATCATCGTCTTCGGCGTCTTCGGCATCGATAAATTCATCCATCCTCTTTCGTGGATCGGGTGGATGCCACTCTGGATGGACGGACTTCTCGGCATCGACAAATCGCAGTGGCTGATAATCACCGGAGGCATCGAGCTCGTCCTTGCAAGCGCTCTCGTCTTTCCTAAGGCCGCTATTCGCCGCATCGCTGCATGGGGCATGGTGCTCCATCTCGGCTTCATCCTCACACAAACCGGCATGAATGATCTTTTTGTACGGGATCTGGGGCTGATGCTGAGTGCAGTGGCGTTGGCGGTGATGCTGTAAATATCCAATCGATCAATGATATTTTTTGCCCAAGACAAAAACTCCCGTTGCCGACAATGCCGGCAACGGGGTGAAATGATCTTTGACATATAGCGCTTTGGGGAAAGCGCTTAGGCCGCAAGGATCGTAACTCCATTGGCCTCCAAGGTTTTCCGTGTAGTCACCATGCCACCCGGTTCATCGACAGGCGGCGGAAGTCCGTCACCCAATTCCGAGCAATTGAGCCGAACGAGTGCGCAGAATGGCTCATTCGCACAACCCAGATTATCGACTCCTTCATCATGGAGCGTGTCAACGACAGGCCGCCACTCAACGGTATCACCTTCTCCTCCTGCTGGACGACGAAGGGTTCCATTGAAGTGAAGATGAATGATCAACTTGCCAAGCAACCGAATCACGCCAACCAGTGAGTAGCCACGTTCGAGCATGTGATGCGTGTCAAAATGTGCTCCGAACTGAACTCCAGTGATCGCAGCATTCAGTGCTTCAATCAATTCCTTCCATTGCACTGGAGATTCGATCACACGATCTTCACCTCCACGCAAATGCTCAATGGCGACTCTGATGCCAGCCGCCTGCAACTCTGGAGCCAGATCAGTGTAAAATCCGATGATTCGACGCTTCTTCTCGGTCCAGTCCATGTCATAGGCTCTACCCAGTGCCCAACAACTGGGTCCAACAATCATGTCGATCTTAATGCCATGAGTTCTCAACCTAACGATGAACGCAATGACCCGTCGAAATGTGGCGAGCGCTTTTGCATAACTTGCTCCTTCGCCAAGAGGGTCACCCATTGAAGCATCCCCCGGAAAGAAGATGCACATAAACGCCTGCCACATTCCACCCGCTTTCAATGCCGCAGCCGTCTTGGACGGACTGAGGCCGTTGAGAACGTGATAGATCAACTCAAAACCAGTAGCTCCGGCGCTGCGGCCTTTCTTTACCGCTGCCGTAAGCTCGCTCTTTTTTGTAACAGCCCACATAAATGCGAGCCAGTGCGCAACGAATTGCAAAGTCATGAGAGTGTCTCCAGTCTTGTGAAAAAAGTTTGCCGAGTGAAGTTCCCCAACTTCAATGTCAAAGATCGGCAGATCCTGATGCAAGTATTCCTACGAGGAATACACGCTATAGATC
>CALRCM010000035.1 GCA_943354555.1 Candidatus Peribacteria bacterium
GTCTACGCACCGCATGACGGTGTGGCTACCGTAAAAGATGATGGTACAACCGGCTACGGCCTCCATCTCATCATCGAAGACAGCAAGCGCAGAAGCACCCTCGCCCATCTTTCCGAAGTGATGGTTAGTAGCGGACAAGCCATCTACCAAGGCGACCCTGTCTGCAAAAGTGGAAACAGCGGCAACAGCTCCGGAAGTCACCTCCACTGGACATTTAAGATCCTGAAAAACGGCGTCGTGCAAAACAAAGACAACGGTTACAACGGCGCGATGGACGTCACTGAACTTACGCGGCTCTGGCTGGATCAGGATCTGCACCACAATGCGCAGTACGCGGACTCAGCAAAGGACTATCTCGCGATGATGTTCGGGGAGAAGGAGTATATGAAGAATCCCGGAAGGCAGACGTAATATTGTTATGCGGTAAGAGCCCTCCTCCTCCACCACAGCATCCCTACAAACGCTGCATTGAGAATGATGATCCATGCGGGATACAGCGCATTAGCGATGGAATAGTGCTCAAGAGCAAGAAGGACGAAGATAAACTTGAGGGAAAAGAGAATGAAGGCAGTCATGGATTCCTCGAAAGGTTTGCAATAGCTTTTGCGAAATGTCGGCACGTATGCGAGAGCGTCGATGAAACAAATCAGGAATACAGAAAGCACAGGCGTGCCGGTCACTTGCCAAAGCAATATGGAAAGAAGGGCTAGAATAAGCGAGATCCAATCGATCCGGACGTATCCTCGTTCCCCCTTCCATAAAGCAACAACAAAGATGACGCTACAGATGATGGCATCTACCCCAAGGACCCAGGATCCCGCTCCCGCTCCTCCTGTGACTTGCGCTGCAAATCCGATGCCCGTGAGTATTGTCCAGATCAGCCATGAAAAGGCATGCGGCTTTGTGCGGCGAAAGAAGATGTCACGGAAATAGATCGCATAAGCAAACAGTGCGATGGTAACGCCCATACTTCCCAGAAGTTCTTTCGCATCAATCATAGCCAACGCAGTTTCCCTCTGTCGTAAACAAAGTGCCAGTAGAAAGAGATTTACTGCGCTACAACCGGTACAAAATCCGCAGCTGCGCATGGTATAGACTGCTCCTCATTCTTCTCCTGCATGCGCACTGCTTCACGCTCATGTGCCTGCAGCAAGACCCGCGGAGTCGCTCGTGGTAAATGAAAACTTGTAAACTGCCACGCAGAATCGCCCGCAGTATTTTTTGGCGCCCAATCAATCTCCTGTGAAACAATATTACCTAGATAGGGAGAAGCAATATCGAGGATTTCCTCATGCGGAAGCAGATCCGGTGTCAGCACTCCCTTTGCAGGATTACGAATCATCCAGAGCACTGCAGAAAGCACCGCTGCAGCAACCTGTACCGTCGTAGCGTTTTGGCCGGGGACAAGTTCACGTGCTTCCTCTATCGTAAGAATCGTTCCCGACCACCAGGATTTCAAGTCATGACCCATGAGGAGTACACCAAGCTCATCACGACCGCCTTCAAGGATATCATCACTCATGATCCTCGTGCTCTCCTGCATCCGGTACTTGCGACGACGCAGAGATTTCAGGGAAGCAATCGCCGAAGGACAGGGGCAATACGCATAGTGCACGGTTGGACGGTAGATGGGAGTGCCGTGTTCATCGTACGTGGTAAGAAAATCGGAAATCGTAAATGCCTCGCCGTGCCGCACGACCATACCGGCGATTTCGCCGCTGGGTACACAGGTCTTCACGTAGGTATCGATGCCGAATTTCTCAAGACAGATCTGATTTTGTGGGCCCGACTCGTGCGCACAGATACCGGCAACATCATGATGCTCGTGGGTGCCCCACCCAATCTCGGCTGGCGATGTACCTTCCTCGTAAAACCCGTCAACACTCCAAGTGTTACTGAAGACCTTCGGATTATGAGGAATGGAGCTCTTCTGTGTATCGATTTCGCTGATATGAATAGTTTTCACTCCAAGAGTCCTAGCAAGTTCCGGCCATGTTTCGGTAGCAAGCGCTTGCCGGATTTCCTCACTCTTGCGATGTAGGATTTCCTGCTCTAAAAGCCGCTCAGCAATGTCCTTCAATCCACGCTTGGTAAAGTGGGAAACTAATCCAGGATTTGCACCGTGCTCGATGATCGCCGTTGGCCCCTTCTCCTTCCACCCCGCAATCATCTCTCGAATCGCCATGTGCCGTACGTAGAGAGTACGCGTCCGCGGGTCCGCTTCGCCCATACCGTCATAGGGATCCCAGACCTCCACGGAAGTATTCACGTAGAGCACATCATTGTCATGACACCACGAGAGAATTTCCGTTGCGGAAATATTCCACGCGAGATCGATGATCATGTCGCCAGACCCGACGTACTTCTGCAATTGCTGAGGCATCGTCTCGCGGGCGATTTTCTCCTGCACAAACCGCACACCGCGTTCGCGGTACGCATCGAATTCTTGGCTACGGTCAGCGAAATCTACAACAGTGATCCTCTCGCCAGGCACATCAAGATGCTTGAGAAGCAGCGGTAACGTACAGCGACCGACACCACCGAAGCCGAGGAGAAGAATCTTTCCGTGAAATGTGACAGACCTCATTACCGCGCATAGTAAAGTTTTGATGACGCTAGTCAATAGAAAAAACTTTTTCTGTGCTCACCATTTGCGCTGACTACGCCCCGTACTAGGACGACTAGATCCGCGATGCTGCACATGTGATCCTCCGTAGCGTTGTTCACGCTGCTGCTGGGCTCGGCGATGCGGACGCATGGGACGATGTGCGTGCTCACTAAGGGCAACGGTCGCTGCGTGTGTACGACGCTTCAGCGGAGAGTGAACGAGTCGCTCGATATTTCTAATGTCCGCTGTCTGGTCAGGCGTAGCAAAGGAAATCGCCTTGCCTTCGCGACCAGCTCTCCCCGTACGTCCGATGCGGTGAATGTAATCATCAGCATCATCCGGAAGATCGAAGTTGATGACCACAGTAATGCCTGTGACATCGATACCACGGGCGGCAATATCTGTTGCGACGAGAACGCGGTACTTGCCGGACTTGAACCCCTCGAGAGCTTCGCGACGCTGACCGAGCGAACGATTTGCGTGAATCTCTGCTGCACTGAATGCATGATCTCGAAGGATCTTGGTCATTTTTTTGGCTCCATGCTTCGTGCGAGAGAATACGAGGATTGGTCCTGCATGCTCTTTGAGAAGCTGCTCCAGTAGCTGCTGCTTGTCCTCCCTGCGCACAATGCAGAGCTCCTGTTCCACTTTAGCGGCAGCTGTCCCTGGAGGAGCCACTTCAACGCGCAGCGGCAGATGCATCTGCGAAGTTGCGAGGACGACGATCTCCTTGGGCATCGTCGCAGAGAAGAGCATCGTCTGACGGGCCTTGGGGACATGATGGAGGATGCGGTCGATCTGGGGCTTAAATCCCATATCGAGCATGCGATCGGCTTCGTCGAGGACGAGCACAATGACCTCCTTTAAGGTGATGGTGCGCTGCTCGAGGTGGTCATTGAGACGACCCGGAGTCGCAATGAGCACACGCGGGTTTCTCTTGAGTGCCATACGCTGGCGATGCATCGGTTCGCCTCCGACGAATACCGCTACACCAATGCCAAGAGCCAACGAGAAAGGCGAAAGTGCCTGGCCAACCTGCGCTGCAAGCTCACGTGTCGGAAGGACGATAAGCGCTCTTCCTGGGCCCTGTGAGAGCTTTTGCAGAAGTGGCAAACCGAAGGCGAAGGTCTTTCCTGTACCCGTCTGAGCGATACCGATAACGTCCTTTCCTGAAACGGCGATCGGAATCGCCTGATGCTGAATGGGCGTTGGAATGGTGAGCTTGAGACGCGAGAGCACATCGAGAATCTTCGGGCTTAAGCCCAGAGAAGAAAAATCCTTTGGTGATAGTTCCGTCTGCGTCATGAACGCATGATAGCGGAGAAACGGCGAAAAACGAGGAATATCTCGTGTTTATTGCCAAAACATAATACATCATCTAGAATGCTTATATACCCCTACCCCCTACCCCTATCATTATGCTTGCGCCTGCAAAAAAGAAATCTCTGGATGCCATCAGTCGAATAGAGGGGCTGGCACGCAAACTACGCACCCTCATAGAGGAAGATGCCTACTGTCCGAAAATCCTCGAGATCGTTCTCGCGATGCAGGGGCATACGGACTACATCCAGTCCGTGGTTCTTGAAAGCCATCTGCGCACCTGTGCGCAAACGAAACTCGGATCGAAGCAGAAGGAAAAGTTCATACAAGAACTCCTCACCGTGATCGGTCTTTCTACACGGTAACCCTATCACTCATGCAAACCACCCTCTCCATCCCCGGCATCCACTGCGAAAGTTGTGCAGCACTTATCAAAGATGTCTCTTCTGAATTCCCGCAGATCACAATGGTAGACGTGAATGTGGATACGAAAATGGTAAAAATCCATCACGATGAGAGTCTTGATATACAGAAATGGTCACAAGAAATCGAATCGCTTGGCGATACTTACAAAATACAACACTGATCCAATGTCCTCCCGCACCATCCTCTCCATCACCGGCATGCATCCGTCTCCGCTCCTGCGGGAGCTACGCCGGGATTTGCCTTTGTCATTTTCGCATCGGATGCCTCGGCGTAGTCCACAGACGAAGCCGGGCTGTCATATATCCTCTCGCTCTCTATGAAAACCATCCTCTCCATCACCGGCATGCACTGCGCATCGTGCGCAGCGATCATCACCCGGAAGCTCAAGAAAACACCGGGCGTAACGGAGGCCAATGTGAACTACGGGGCAAATAAAGCGAATATCGTCTACGACGAGAGCACCGTCGATGTTCCAGCTCTTATAGATGCAATCACTAAAGCGGGATATGGCGCTGTCATCGCATCTGCAGTGGATCGCGAAGAAGAGAAGCGCCGCAAAGCCGCAGAGATCGCTGTCTATCGCAGAAAATTTTTCTGGGGCCTTCTGCTGAGTTTGCCAATGCTCTACTTCATGGCGGGAACCTTCATGCCCTTCCTCCCCTTTGTAGAGCTCATAACGCCATGGATGGGAATCATCTCCATTCTCCTCGCGACTCCGGTGCAATTCTGGCTCGGAGCAAGCTTTTACCACAGTGCATGGTCAGCGCTTCGAGTGCGCACATTCAACATGGACAGCCTCATTGCGATCGGTACATCCACCGCTTACGTGTACAGCCTGTATAACTTCATCGCGCATTTCGTGACTGAAGGAACGGTCATTGGCGAAATGCACGATCTCTACTTCGAGGTTGCTGCGCTCCTCATCACCTTCGTTCTCCTCGGGAAGTGGCTCGAAGCGGAGGCGAAGGGGAAGACGAGCGAAGCCATTCAAAAGCTCATGGGGCTACAGGCAAAAACCGCCCGTGTCCTCCGTAACGGTCAGGCAGTAGATATTCCTATCGAGGACGTGCAAGCCGGAGATATCGTTATCGTGCGGCCAGGGGAAAAGTTCCCCGTCGATGGGACAGTGCTCAAAGGCCTTTCCTCTGTGGATGAATCCATGCTCACCGGCGAGAGCATTCCGGTGGAGAAGAAAGAGGGAGACCATGTATTTGGTGCAACGATGAATGGCAACGGCAGCATCGAATTTCAAGCGGAGAAAGTAGGCAGCGAAACTGCGCTCGCTCAGATCATTCGCTTTGTCGAAGAAGCTCAAGGCAGCAAAGCACCGATTCAGGCGTTCGCCGATTGGATCTCTTCCTGGTTTGTTCCCGCCGTGATCGGCATTGCGATCCTCACGTTTGCAATCTGGATGCTCCTCGGTGCAGGCCTCACATTTTCACTGCTCGCATTCGTTTCTGTGATCGTCATTGCCTGCCCCTGTGCTCTCGGACTTGCGACCCCCACAGCCATCATGGTTGCCACCGGTAAAGGTGCGGAGAACGGCATTCTCATTCGTGGTGGAGAACCATTGGAAGCGGCAAAAAGGATCGATACGATTGTGTTTGATAAGACGGGAACGCTCACGAAGGGGAAACCCGAAGTGACTGATATTGTCGCGCTGCATGGGTCTCAAGATGAGTTATTGCAGCTGGCAGCGAGCTTGGAGCAGGGATCAGAACATCCGCTTGCAGAGAGCATCGTCAATCACGCGAAATCAAAAGGAATGGCACTCGATACCGCCGACTCCTTCAAGGCGATACCAGGTCACGGGATTGAAGCGTCCATCAAAGGGAAGAAATATTTTCTCGGTAACAGGAAACTCATGGAGAAGTTTCAGATTGTGGTACAGGAGATCGAGGAAAGAATGGCTGCGTTGGAAGAGCAGGGAAAGACCGCGATGATTGTGGCCGATGAGAAATGTGTGCTTGGCATCGTCGCTGTTGCGGATACTGTGAAAGAGACTTCCAGAGAAGCCATTGAGCGGCTCCAAAAGATGGGCATCGAGGTCTACATGATCACGGGTGACAACAAGCGAACGGCTGCAGCTATTGCCAAAAGTCTTGGTATTCAGAATGTGCTCGCTGAGGTGCTACCTGAACAGAAGGCAAGCGAAGTGAAGAAGCTACAAGAACAGGGAAAGAAGGTTGCCATGGTCGGCGATGGCATCAATGACAGTCCTGCTCTTGCACAGGCGGATCTCGGCATCGCGATGGGAAGCGGCACGGATATTGCGATGGAAACGGGTGGCATCGTGCTTGTGAAAAATGATCTTCGTGATGTGGTGACCGCGATCAAGCTCAGTCGCGCGACCGTGAACAAAATTCATCAAAATATGTTCTTTGCGCTCTTCTTCAATGTGATCGGTATCCCCATCGCCGCCAGAGCATTCATGCACTGGGGATGGATTCTACGACCGGAGCTTGCGGGGCTCGCGATGGCTTTCAGTTCTGTGTCTGTGGTAACAAATTCATTACTTCTGAAAGGCTTCCATCCGACGAAGAGAAACATGGTATCGGACATCGCGCCATACGCCATGACGATTGGATTCACGCTGCTCTTCTTTTTATTTGCAAAGATAAGCTCATGACCTCACGCACTACACTTATTCGACTTTTCTCTTATCATTCGTCTCCTTCCCAAACTTCTCTATGAAGTACATGACTTTCCTCATCACCGGCTCGTTGTTCCTTGCCGCATGTGCTCCTGCACCGGCGTCACCACATGGTGATGGGCATATGCAGACGACATCGGAGAGTACCCGCGAACTCACTGTGCAAGACCAAAGCGACGACACCAACATCGCTTTTACCGTGCGTGAAGAAAATACTGTCTTCGCTGATTACGGCGTTAGTCACACGAAGGAAATGCACCTCATCGTCGTGCGCGATGATCTACAGCATTTCGCTCATCTACACCCAACTCGTGATGACAACGGGACGTGGCGTGTGAGGTATACGGCTCCGGCTGGAGGAAAGTATTGGCTCTATGCGGATTTCGTAGAACGGAATCAGTCGCCCCACACCATTCGCTTTGAGAGAAGCCATGACGGTGAGACCGGCACGGTAGGTATCGCCCAGAATACTGAGAAGGTGAAGACCGTGGATGGGTATCGCATCACGCTTGAAACAGCGAAAACCGGAGATGATGTTTCATTCACCTACAAGATCACCGACGCCAATGGCCAACCGGTGGAAGTAGAAGAGTATTTGGGTGCAAGAGGGCACAGTGTACTGATTTCTCCGAGCGGAGATTTCATCCATGCACATGCCTCGGATGAGGGAGTGAATCCCGTTTTTATCACCTCCAACCTCAGCGAAAATTTCTACCGCGCCTTCACGCAATTTCAGATCAAGGGGAAGGTTATTACCGTTGATTTCGATTGGCAGTCATGAGAAATAGAGACCTGTTCTGTACGGCCTTAGCCTCCTTTAACCCTTGCAAAAAGGTGGTTAACGTGTACAATAAATCGACAATGCGCCACTTCCGACTGATCGCAGGATTTCTCACCCTCTCCCTTGCGCTTGGCGGCGTCCTGGGTGATGTTTTGCATATCCAGGAGAAAAGTGAAGCTGAGGCATCACACCATCTGGTAGCGCATGCCGACAATGCTGATGTAAGCGACACCATCGACACAATAAGCTCTGAGTCGGGTGGAGAGAGTTGTTACGAAACTTCATCGCAAGTAGCTATCACGACACCCTGTGGCCAACGAACTACCACTACTGAGGCAATTGGCGTAATACCTTCACTCATCACCAAAATCACTTATTATCAGACAGAGGTACCTCTTACCTTCAAAGGAAGAGCCCCACCTCTTTTTGAACATGCCTCATCGTTTGCAGCGACGGTCTCGATGAGAGTCTAAATCGTTTTCTATACGTTCATAAGCGCACCGTGTGGTGCCGCTTGTGCTGCGTATATTTTTTAATTCTTTTCATTTTCTTTTATGAAAATTTATCTGAAATTCCTTACCCCTCTCCTTCTCACGGCCGCTCTCGTTGGCTGCGCGGGAACAAGTGCCTCAACGCAAGAGACCGACGATAGAAAGCCAGCTACTGCTGTTTCCTCTACAGGCAAAGCAGACGCTGCATCGTCCGATGATCATCATAAGGGAGAAACGAATGTACAGCCTCACGACGATTCTGCAGCAGTACCTGCTGATCACATCGATGACCCGAATGAGCCCCCGCACGGTCATTCCTCATCGCACGACGACAGCAATAGGCCTCCTCACCGCGATTGATATTTCCTTCCTCCACGTACCATGACCATAGAATCTTTTCTTTCCCTCCTTAGGCAAGCTTGGGAGAAACGTCCTCCCGCCCTCCGATGGTTCGCTCTCAAAGCTGTCCCTGCAGCTACTGGCTTAGTGATTTCGAGCCTCTTTCTGGCTTTCATCATTAGCCAGGGGTACGCAGGAGCGAGCCCCGGTCATGACGGAGGTCATGAAGGCTCGGAAGTGACCGGCACTGCTTCAAATTTCCCCATTGTCACCGTCGAACAGCCAAAGAGCGCCGATAAAGTCCACGTGACAATTGAGGCGGCAGGACAAGTCTTCGCAGAGCAGCAGGCGGATCTGTACCCTTCGCAGGATGGCGTCATTCAGTCGCTTTCCGTAAACCTCGGCAGCCGCGTGAGGCAGGGGCAAGTCCTTGGCATACTACGACCCGATCAGAGCCGGCAGGAATTGGCCGCAGAAATCGGCTTCAAGCAGCGCGAGCTTGAAATTGCGCGTGAGCGCGCGACACTGACGACAGACTCGCACCTACGCACAACAGAAGAAGAACGTGACGCAGAAATTGCGGTGGTACAGGCAGAAATTGCAGGACTGGAAACAATAAAAAGCCAAAAACTGCAGTCGATGAATAATGCAGCATACGACCTACTCGATAGCGTCAATGAAATGCTCTTCACTCGATCAGACGGCATTGCAAACTATCTGAACAACAGCGCATTCGACTATTACCGCAGAGTGGAGGTCTGGCCGAGCTTTGGCAATGACGCTACTGCCCGAGAGAGTTTTGAGCGAAAACTTCTGGCATTCAGAAAAATGGTGGACGAAGGCGCAATCAATCCAATGGAGCTGATGGCTATAGCAATGAAGATTGGCGAACAGGCACGCAGAATATCGCTCAGTATCTCCGATAGCCCGTCTTTTCATGCGGATGATGTCGACCGCATACGCAAGGAAATCGCAGAGATGACCGACCACCTTTCTACATTCGCAACAGAGCTGACGGAATCTATTGCTGAACTTTCGACTCTGGAAGCAGAAAAGAGAAAAATTCTTGCCTCAACGGAGCGGGACATTGTCGAAGTGAAAGGCGACCAAAA
The DNA here is from genome assembly GCA_943354555.1 of Candidatus Peribacteria bacterium. Classification (GTDB taxonomy): domain Bacteria; phylum Patescibacteriota; class Gracilibacteria; order Peribacterales; family Peribacteraceae; genus 2-12-FULL-55-11. The sequence continues at coordinate 9,731 of CALRCM010000035.1, forward strand.
GAATGCAGAATTGGATGCGGAAATCATTGCCGCAGACATCGTGCGCCTCCAGCAGCAGATGGGTGCCGGTCGCACGGTCATTGCTCCGTTTTCCGGCGTCATCACCAAGCGATATGTGAATGCCGGAGAGAGCGTCACTTTAGAGAAACCTGTCTTCAACTTGATCGATGACAGTAAAAAGTACATCCGTTTCAATATTTCTGAGGCAGATCTTCCGTTCGTGAAAGTTGGCACAACTGTCACCTTCTCACCAACATCGGCTCCATCCGAGAAATTCACTGCCGTCATCCAACGCATTGCGCAGTCCGTCGATCCTGATTCCAGGACGATTCAAGTAGAGGCAGATGTGCCCACGCAGGACAATACAGATCGTGTTCTGGCGCAGATGACGATTCGTGTGCAGATCCCCGTCACACAAGACCCTTCTCTGCTTGTGATCCCCGAAGCTGCACTGCAGTTGAGCAAGGATTCCAGCACTGTTTGGACGGTAAGTCCTGATGTAACCGCTGAAGCAAAGAAGATCGAAGTGATGTTTGTGAACAGCGGATACGCCTACATAAAGTCTGGCCTCACCGCAAAAGACTGGATCGTGGTGAAGTCTCCCGTGGAACTTTCCCCTGGGCTGGAGATTGACACCAAGCAACTCTGATACCCCCCTAAACCATGAATTTCTTTGATCGCTTCGTCCGGCTCGTACTGACACACCGAGTCGCCGTGCTCATTGGAGCCACTCTGTTTCTGATCTACGGATCGTACATCACAGTCACGTCGCCTGTGGATATCCTGCCAGATCTCAACCGTCCTACGGTCACGATCTTCAGCGAAGCGGAAGGCCTGGCAACGGAAGAGGTGGAAACGCTTGTATCATTGCCCATCGAATCCGTCATGAACGGCGCTCCCAATGTGGAGCGCGTCCGATCCGTATCCGCACCAGGACTCTCGCTCGTCTTCGTGGAATTCGACTGGGAGATGGATATCTACTTGGCGCGTCAGATTATTTCCGAGAAGCTGCAATCCTCTCCGTTGCCGCCGGGCGTCGAGCCGGAATTGGGACCGATCTCCTCCATTATGGGAGAAATCCAGCTCGTGGGTCTCTCCAGCAAGACTGGCGAGATCAACGCGCGGGATCTGCGGACGCTTGCGGATTGGACGATACGCCCCAAGCTTCTCACGGTGTCCGGCGTCGCTCAGGTGACGGTGCTGGGCGGCGAAATTCAGGAATACCAAGTTCTTGTCGATCCAGTACGACTTGCAAACGCACAGCTGACCATTGCGGAACTTGAGGAGAAGCTACTTGCAATCTCTGAAAATAAAAGCGGAGGGTTTGTTGCGACCGATACGACGGAATATCCCATCCGCATCCTCGGCCGCACTTCCGATGTTGAACTTCTGGGAAACACCGTCATCGCCGAACACGAGGGAACGCTCGTGTACCTACGCGATGTTGCCACCGTGCGTAAAGGCGCTCAGGTCAATCCGCGCGGGGATGCGAGTGTAAACGGGAAGCCCGGCGTGGTCATGAGCATCACCAAGCAGCCAGGCGTGAATACCGTCGATCTCACGCAGCGCGTCGAAGAGGCGCTGGCCTCGTTAGAATCGAGCCTCGGCGACGATGTCGAAATTCATCCAGACCTCTTCAAGCAGGAGAAATTCATTGAAAATGGCATTGATAATACCATGGAAGCGACGCGGGATGCATCGATCTTCGTCATTCTGGTGCTCGTTTTCTTCCTTGGGTTCAAAAACTGGAGAGCGATCGTCATAACTTTGGTTGCTCTTCCGTTCTCATTCATAAGCGCCATCGTCATTCTCCGTTGGCTCGGGATCGATATCAATGTCATGACCCTCGGCGGTCTTGCTGTAGCAATCGGAGAACTTACCGATGATGCATTGGTCGATGTGGAAAATATCATTCGTTGGCTCAAAGAGAACCGCTCGCGTAAAGAGCCCCTCTCAGTCTATGAAGTAGTCGTACGCGGCAGCTCTGAAGTGCGCGGTTCGATCATTTTCTCAACCGTCCTCATCGTCCTTGTTTTCCTCCCGCTTCTTTCGCTCTCGAACATCGAAGGACGTCTACTTGCACCGCTCGCCATCGCGTACATCATCGCTCTCCTTTCATCCACTCTCGTCGCGATGACCATTACGGTCATTCTTTCGTACTATCTCCTGCCACGCTCACGACTTATGCAGGATCAGAAGGAAACATGGATCGTGCGGCTACTGAAACGTACCGCCGAACCCATTATCCGCTGGAATATCCGAAGACCGCATATCGGAGTGACGATCATCCTCGTATCGATCGTTGTGACGACATTGATGTTCATGCGTGCAGGCAAGGAATTCCTGCCCCCCTTCAATGAAGGAACCCTGAC
>CALRCM010000036.1 GCA_943354555.1 Candidatus Peribacteria bacterium
GGAAACCACTCGCCGTAATTGAGACCGCGAAAAAGCTGAATACATGCCTGTGCGTCCTTCTGTGTATACAAAGCACCATCGAACGTGATCATTGAATGCTTGAGATGCTTCTGGAAGTACTCCTCATCTTTTTCCTGAATGTATCCCCCATCGAGCATCATGACCTCGGCAAGATCTTTTGTAGCGTACGTACAATGAATGGGCTTGCGATACCCCTGTTTCCAGAGCAAAGGGACGCGCCCCACGTGATCCATGTGCGCATGACTGAGGATCATGGCATCGATGTCTTTTGCGGGATCAAAGGAGAACTTGCTGTTTTTCACAGCAGCCTCACTACGCTTTCCCTGAAAGAGTCCACAGTCGAGAAGGATGCGTTTACCGTTGACCTGAAGTTCATGGCAACTGCCTGTGACCTCCCGAGCGGCGCCATGAGAAATGATACGCATCGTTTAGAGAAGGAATACTGAAGCAATACAAGGCCCCGCGAAGCTCTGCCTCAGCAGAGCGCAGTGGGGGCGAGCGGCACCATGGGAAATAATTTTCATTCACTTTATTATACAGGAATCTGATGCTTCAGACCATGACATATGAGTGAATAACCAGATACCCCGATATTCCGATATCCGGGTACTTTCTCTATACTCCCCTCATGCGCCGCCTCCCCCGTCTCATCGGCGTTCTTTGCCTCTTTGGACTCGTTGGACTTTCTAGTTTGTATCCCGAGCGTACGCATGCCACCACTCCGACAACCATCATCCGCACGGAACAGAAACTGGAACAATCATCACGCGGCCAAAGAATCCGACAGAATACGCAGCTACGAAGAAACACCCGCCGAACAACTACTATTGAAGCCCGTAAACGCCAGCGACGCCCTTCACCAGTTGTTCCAAAAATTTCACAACGCAGCAGGCGGGCAGAGATACCGAGATTGGTAACGCGCGAGCGTAGCCTGCAGCGCCGCACCGAGCGTGTAAATAAAGCGACGCCTGTACGCACTATCAGTGACGAGGAAACTCTCAAAGACGCGATCATTCGCGCAGTAAACCGGGAACGTAGTGTCTTGGAGCTTCCTGCTCTGACGTACAATGCAAATCTAACATCTTCCGCACAACAGTACGCTGAAGACATGGAGAGCAGAGACTTCTTCAGCCACACCTCTCCGGAAGGCGAAGGCCCGCAGCAGCGCATCGAGCACGCCGGCTACGCGACCCTGTCCTCAGAGACCTGCAACTGCCGGGGGTACTACGCTTCCTTCGGGGAAAATCTCGCTAAGGGCCAGCAGACCGTCGATGACGTGATGGAAGATTGGATGCATTCACCCGACCACAGAAAGAACATTCTCTCCACACTCTTTACGGAAATCGGCATCGGGATCAAAGGCTACCTCTGGGTCCAGCACTTTGGATCGGTGGAGATTGAGGCGCGGTAATATCGTTACTGCTCAATGTGAATATCTTCTTCCTCCGCAACACGCAGGGCTCCTCTGTACTCCAATTCAAAACCTGGCCCATCACCTTTTACGCGCAACAGATCCGCCAAATATGCGCGCATAGCTGGGCTATTGGTGCGCGCATGTTCTATGGTCCAATCGATTTCCTGGTCCAAATTTTCTACAGGAATGGCTGCTATGAGCTTATGTCTGTAGAGAGAGATAACCGTCTCCGCCGATTGGCGCGGAAGAAGATCCAACACTCTTTCAAGAAATAGAGCCTTTGGTGCATTGCCTCCATGGTATGCAGCATGGAGCATTAACCCATTCATCATTGCAGATTCAATCCTATGTATATCTGCCTCAGAATATTCTGGAAAAGACGTTTCGGTCATAGATCTTGGGGAATCTGAACATATGCCATCATCGATGCAACTTCTACATCTGTCAATGCACGAATCTGCCCTTCTTTAAGCCGTGCATCCGTGAACGGGCCAATACGGATACGCTCCAAACGCAAGACCTCCACACCCACTTTCTGGCACATCCTACGAATCTGCCGGTTTTTGCCTTCTGTAAGGGCTAAACGAAATTGCGTCGGTGATACGCGGACAATTTTCGCAGGCTTTGTTCGCTCTCCAAAGATCGTCACACCTTCGCGCATTTTAAAGAGTTGTCCGTCAGAGACCGGCTGATCCACAAAGACCATGTATTCCTTCTCATGATCGAACTTTGGATGTGTGAGTCGGTACGCAAGGACACCGTCATTTGTAAATAACAATAATCCTTCGGAATCTTTATCAAGCCTTCCCACTGGGAATATCTTTCCGCGTAATGGTCGTGGCAGTAAATCCCGTACAGTGATCTGATCAGGCCTCGCAATCGTTGACCGTTCCCGTTGCCCTTTCTCTACATTCGTCGTCTCCACCCCCACCGGCTTGAACATGACGTAATACAGCATGTCCTTGCGCTCCTGAACTACACTTCCATCTACCTCAATGCGATCAACGGCAGGATCTGCCTTTTGACCAAGTATCGCCTTCTCACCATTGACGGTGACAAGCCCGCGCTCGATGTATTCCTCTGCCTTGCGGCGAGAACAGATGCCGCGGCCGGAGAGGATCTTCTGAATGCGCTCTTGCATACGATTAGAATGAAGGAAATACGGAAATAGGGAAATAAGGATTAAGGAACTTCTTACATCCTTATTTTCCTATTTCCGTAGTTCCGTAATTCTTATAATGTCGCCGACTTCACTTCATCCTTAATCTTCTCGTAGATCACTTTCGCTACTTCCGCACGAACGATGTTCTCATTCGGCCGGAAATACCCAGTGGGGTTACCACTGGCATCGGTATCCCCGCTAACGATACCCAGAAGTGCAGCGTACGCGATGTCGGACTCCCACGGGTTTCCCTCCGTATCGCGGAAGTTGGAGAAGAGCGGCAAGACCTGCTCGCCAAAGGCATCATTGATGATGGCTATGACCTGAGAGCGCTTCGCAGCGGAGTCAAGCGAAGGAGCATTACCGCGGAAAAGGCGCATATCCATTGCTTCGGCGCAAGCGACGTATGCTTTTGCCCAATGATTTGTTGCATCGGCATGCAAAGGCACATTTGTGCACAAACTGACGTCCACTTTCGCAGCGACCATCGCCATCTTCAGTGCCTCGGCAATCGTCACGTTGCTACTGGGCTTAAACTCACCTGTTTGCTGCCCCTGTGCGTTGCGATATCCAGAAACAATGCCCCATTCCGCAAGCGAGCTCACGTACGGGCTGAACCAGGAGTCTGCGGGAACATCACGAAAAACCGGAGCGGTGATATCGTCCAGCTGCGCGACAACATCCGTAAAGTCCGCAGCTTGGGTAGCTTCCCATGTCTGCAGTTCCTGCTTGAGGAGAATGACTTCATCGAAGAATGCGTAGCCGGCTGTCGTAACGAATGCGGCCGCGAGAAGAAAAACTGAGAGGAAACGCTTCATAGGGGTTTGTGTGGAAGTTTCTGATCATTGTATCAGAAATAGGGAAATAAGGGAAATAAGGGATTCCCTTATTTCCCTTTAATCGCTTATTTCTCTTCTTTCCCTGCCAACGGCACGCTATACGTAAACGTGCTCCCCTTGCCGACCGCAGCCGACACCGTCACATCCCCGCCCATAAGACGCGTGAATTGCCGTGCGATAAAGAGCCCGAGTCCCGTGCTTTGTGCAGAGTCCGTATTGCTTCCTTTTATACCAGTGCGGTCGAAGAGATGAGCAAGGATTTCCGGAGGCATGCCCTCGCCTGTATCGGTCACGTCAATGTATCCGAAATGATCGTCACTCCGCAGCTTCAAAGTAATACTTCCGCTCTTTGTGTGCTTGATTGCATTACTCACGGCGTTGGAAACTGCTTCGGCGAGCTTGTCTCCGTCTGCAAGAACGGAAACCGGCTGCGCGCTCTGCAGTATTTCCAGTTTCAATCCCGCTTTCTCTGCAGGCGTGCGGTAATCACGGATCGCCCGCTCGGCAATATCCGCAAGAGCGACGGTATTCAATTTTACCTCGATCACACCACGATCTAAACGTGAGACATTGAGAATGTCGTTGATGAGATCGCCATTTTGGATAACAACTTTATAGAGTCCCTGGACTTCCGTATGCACTCCTGCGCTAAGCTCCCCAGAGTCTCCATCGAGGAGGGATTCCAGTGTCCAGCGCATCGCCGTCACCGGAGCACGCAGCTGGTGAGAAACGAAGGATGTGATGTCCCGCAGTGTCGTGTTCTTGCTTTCGAGATCCCGATTGAGCCGGAGGTTTTTGGCGCTCGTGCGCGCAAGAGCGAAAATAAGAAGAAGGGTAACGAGGGAGAGTGATGCCCCTGCCAGTGTGATATTGCGACGTACCGTGCGCAGTTCTCCGTACGCCAGATCCGCCGGTTGCTCCGCAACAACCACCCATGTATTTCGCCCAATGACTACAGGAAGGAATGTGGCAATCATCCGTACACCGGAGAGTGGATCATCGTACTCGGAAGTCAGTGTCGTTCCCGAAAGTGCAGTCTGTATGGCAGCGACGTTGCCGTACTCCGCATACAGCGTCCGCTCCAGCGCATATGTAGGATGCGCTACCAGCATGCCGCGATGATCGACCACATACAGATGTCCTCCGTGGGCGATCTTCGCGCTTTGGAGCCACTTGGTGATCTGTTCAGCATGGTACTCAAACACCAAGCCTCCGAGAAAAGAGCCTGTTGCAGACCGTATGGGAACAGCAATCTCGATCACCGGCTTTTGGCTGTAGACGTCCGTTCGCAGACTCACCCCACCCACATAGGGCTTTGCGCGCTCACGCACAAAACGGTACCAGTCTCTATCCGCAAGCGATGTTCCGTACGAGCCCGAAGCTGAAGGAAACTCACTCCAGAGCCTTCCCTCACTATCCGTAATATACGCATGGTCGATGCTCGGATATGCCACGACAACTGCCTTTAAACGCGAAGAGATCGTATAGGAATTGCGTTCCTGTACTGCCTTCACCGTAATCGGCACCGAAGCGATGGCATGAGCCAAAGAAACACTTTCGTTGATATCCTTCGTCATCCGCTCGGCAAGGTTGGCAACTGCCGTTGCATGCTCTGCTTCGATAAGCTCATGCACGGAATCGGCAGCAACCTGATAAGCGTAGACACTAAGGAGAACGATAGGAAGAAATGCCGCCGCAAAAGGCAATGCCCAGAGAAGAGTTCTGCGTGAGTGCACCGTGCTTTCGCCGAGTGATCCGGAGCGTGTCTGACCGCCAGTGCTTGCATCTTCAGGCATCAGACTATTTTAACATAAAATCTCCGTTTTCGCCATCCTGAAGAATGTAAGGCAGCCATACTTGCCTTACATGCATCCTCCCCTTCTCTTCATAAGGCATTTCTGCTACAATGCTATGATTCATACCCACAAACTTCTATGGCTCAACGTCGCAGGACAAACGTACGGTCGCTCTTCGCGGCCGCAATGATCGGAGCAGTCATCGGCTCCGTTAATGGATTTAGGTCGAATACTGCCGCGCAGCTTTCGGATGACGGCGGACGGGTAGGTGGCGATGGTGAAAGATCTAGTATTTGTACACTAGGTATAAATTGCCGCAGTAGTGGAGCGCAAGCATCCTCAAGTAAATCCGCCTCAAAGTCCAAAGAGGCATCTTCAGCATCAAAGAGTACTGAAAAGTCTAAATCTGAAGCAGCATCCTCGAGAAAAGATGATCATCAAACGCAAGGACAATCGAGCTCAAGAGAAACCTACGTCCCACCATTGAGTAGCCAGGGGTCCAACGATGGCTGGAAGCGTGAGGAAGAGGAACGCAAGAGAGCCGAGGAAGATCGCCGCCGATTCGAAGAGGAGCAGTGGCGTAATGAAGAGCAACGCCGTTTTAACGAAGAAGAAAACAGAAAACGTACTGAAGAGGAATGGAAGCGTATGGAATCGGAGAAGCAACGTATTTCGGAAGAGGCGATCAATCGCCTGCGTCAGGAGGAAGCTGTGCGGCAACAGAAGATTGAGGAAGCACGCTATAGCGCACAGCAATCTCCCGCAGGCTCAGAGAAAGTGCTTGGATGCACTGATGCAAAAGGACTCTGGACCACGGACCGCTCGGAATGTGCATATAACGAACTTGTGCACCCAGATCCGGTCTACATTGATCCTCAAGTGGAAGCCGCACAGCAGGAAGAGATCCGCCGGAAAATGATGGATCGCTACGTTGCGGAAGAGCAAAGCTCACAAAAACAGTTCCTTGTTGCAAGTCTCATCGGGGAAACCCTTGAACGCCTCGTCGCCGTACGTGACGCCAATCTTCTTGCTTCTCCCGAGCAACAGAAATTTGTCGATGACAGCATCCAGTGGTTGCGGGGCGGCCAGGAATACTTTGCCACCCCAGGGCGAACTGATGATGAAGTCGCCCAAATGAGCGGATATATCCGCCAAATCGTCGACTATGCACAACAGGTGACGGATGAAGCACGCAAAGCGCGAATCGCCGCAACAGGCAGTCTCCCGGAAATCGGCGCGATCTTCGGCCGCACAGAGAAAATGCTCAATGTCTTCCCTGATGTCCTTGCCGTCCTTTCGACGGAAGGCGTGGAGATCAATCAAGATGTCGTCAATGCCTATGGGGCTATTGCTACGCGATTCTCAGAAATCCGCAGCGCCTGCATGCTCGATAGTAAAGTCTGTAACCAGCTCGATGAAGTCCTCGGGGGTCTTGAGCAGCTTCAGGCGTATGTGATCAGTGCAATTAATGCCGCCGGCAAGCCCGAAGTAGAGACGCTAATCAATGAAGTCGTCCGCGCACGATTGAATCAGTAATTATCCCATAGGATCTGCATACGCAAAACCCCGTCAGCCTAGGCTGACGGGGTTTTGATAATTACGATACTTAAGATCCATTCAAGACAACTGTTGAATCCGCAGTTTCCCAGGAATCATTCGCATTGGGATTGATTTCATAATGTGTTTCCTCTGCGAGACAGTTGCTTATAGCCAGCCGAAGCGGCGTACCAAGAAAATCAAGAACATCAGTAACCCTGTCCTGACCTTCTCTGGTCAATAGCACTCTCAAAGCCTCCCTTGCATCTTCATTGTCAGGATCTCCTAAAAGAGCTTTTGCTATTGGCACCAATTCATGGGCCAATGCGCCTTCTCTTTCATTGTCTGTAGCCATAGATTAATTGGGGGAATTATCATTATTATATAACTTTTTAATTATTTGTCAAATACAACAAAATGCCCTGAAAAAGGGTAAATGTAGCTATTAGAAGCATTACTTCGTTGGATTGCATTGTCCTGGCGTCGACCTACTCTCACGAGACTGATGTCTCACTACCATCGGCGCTAACAGGCTTAACTGCCGTGTTCGGAATGGGAACGGGTGTTTCCCCGTTGCTAAAGACACCAGGACAATACAATCCACGAAGATTGTGCTTTGAAATGATCACGATGAAAAGATAAACCGCACTGCTGCTGAGGGGATTCCCCTCAGGCGGTATGGGTATGTTCTGCCCGCGCATCATCCTTTTTAAGGGGATGGTGTGACAGGTAGACAGCACGCTTAATCATACCGTATAAAATACGGTACGAACCAAAAAATGTTCGATCGTCCATTCGCATCACTCGGCTGAACGCATTGCTGCGTGTACACCTGTGACCGATGTAACCGGTAGTCTTCCGGCGGACTTATGGGCAGACGCAATCTTAGGGTGAGCTTCCCGCTTAGATGCCTTCAGCGGTTATCCCGTCCGAACATAGCTATCCTGCGGTGCCGTTGACACGACAGCAGGTGCACCAGAGGTTCGTCCATTCCGGTCCTCTCGTACTAGGAACAGGTCCCTTCACGTCTGCACGTGGTTATGGAGGATAGAGGCCAAACTGTCTCACGACGTTCTGAACCCAGCTCGCGTACCGCTTTAATTGGCGAACAGCCAAACCCTTGGGAGCTTCTCCACCCCCAGGATGCGATGAGCCGACATCGAGGTGCCAAACCGGTCCGTCGCTGTGGGCGCTTGGGACCGATCAGCCTGTTATCCCTAGAGTAACTTTTATCCGTTGAGCGATGCCCCACCCACGTGGGAAGAGTACAAAGTGAATCGTACTCAGGGCACCGGATCACTATCACCGACTTTCGTCCCTGCTCGGCTTGTTAGCCTCACAGTCAGGCCACCTTGTGCGATTACACGACCGCGCCGATTTCCATCCGGCGCTAGGTGACCATTGTGCGCCTCCGTTACATTTTAGGAGGCAACCGCCCCAGTTAAACTACCCAGCAAACACTGTCCCCCAGTCTGTTTCAGACATGGGGTGAGTCTCATCGGAACCCAAGGGTGGTATTTCATATTGCGACTCCACTCCAGCCAAAGCCAGAGCTTCAAAGTCTCCCACCTATACTACGCATGAAAACCAATAAGACAATGCCAGCATATAGTAAAGCTTCATAGGGTCTTTTCGTCCTTCCATAACCTATCCGGCATTTGCACCGGCATTGAAATTTCACCGGACCTTGCGTCGAGACAGTGCCCAGACCGTTATACCATTCGTGCGGGTCGGAACTTCATAATGAATTTCCTCTCGGCGGGTCACCGAGATCTCCCATAGTATGGAGCGCACTAAACCCAACTGCTCAAGCAGCAGACGCATGTTTTTTATCCGCGCTGCAATTTCGCGCGCCCTGTGTCGCCACAGGGATCGGACTATATCATGATCCTTATTGCTAAGGACCCGTCGCGTGTAGTCTCTGAGGATTTCCGCCACTTGGGGGACCTTTCCTGCTGATTGTCCCCACTCCGTACCTTGCGGCATAAGAGATACAGGGATATTCCAGCATATAGCGACGTTTTACACTGATCTGGCTTTCAGTCTTAACACTAATAATGGATCTCAGAATGTGACGTCTAAATGTTCTTCGGTACAAGCCCACTCCTGTAATGGAGTATCACTCTGTCTCAGAGTGAGACCATCTACTGCTTTCAGGAATATTTCCTGAAAGCTCATCACACATAAAACTCCTCAGTGCTGCCGCTTTCGCGGGATTCGGGCAAGCTTGCCACGTGGCGACGAAGTCGCTTTACGTGGTCTACGACCACCCGACAAGGAATTTCGCTACCTTAGGACCGTTATAGTTACGGCCGGCGTTCGTCAGGGCTTAGATCGGAGCCGTAAAGCTCCTCACGTGACCTTCTGACACTGGCCAGGCATCAGCCCCTATACATAGTCTTGCGACTTGGCAGGGACCTGTGTTTTTGGTAAACAGTCGCCCGGGCTCTTTTGTTGCAGGCGATGACCTTGCGGTCACCGTCAGTCCTTATCCCGAAGTTACGGACGCTTCATTGCCGAGTTCCTTAACGCAAGATGATCCGTTCGCCTTGGTCTACTCGACCATCCCACCGGTGTTGGATTGCGGTACGGTTTCCTATAACTCTCAAAGCGATGGTTTTCTTGGAAGCCGAAAGTTGCGGACTCATTCCCCGTGAGGGGAGTAATTGGGGTAAACGCTCGACTCAACCGGGGGATTTGCCTCCCGATCTCAACGTCTTACGCCTTCCACGTCCAGTCAATACAGACGCTCCGGACTTCCCACTCCGTCACACCGCTTCTCAGATAGCAGCATCCTTCTTTTCAGACATGATTCTCACCACCCTGAACTCGATCAGTATTACGTATTATGTATCAAGTATTAAGTATTCGCTTGCGATACCTAATACTTAATACTGGATACGTAATACTTACGAAGTACAGAATGGTGAGAACCAGAGGCCGGAAAAGCTCTCAGCTACAACCCGTTGTCGATTTATAGAAAGTGCAGGAATATTGACCTGCTGTCCATCGGTTACGCCTTTCGGCCTGGCCTTAGGACCGACTAACCCCACGCCGATGACCGTTGCGTGGGAAACCTTGGGAATTCGGCGGGCAAGTTTTTCACTTGCCTAGTAGTTACTCATGCCAACAGTCTCACTTCTCTGCACTCCACCTGACCTCGCGGCTCGGCTTCGCTGCGCAGAGAACGTTCCTCTACCACGTGTGATCTCCACTCTTAACTTCGATGAAATTTCCTGTCGTAATTCTTGCTCTGGCGTGAATTGAAAATTGAAAATGGTACATTGAAAATTAATTTTCAATTCTCAATTTTCAATTTTCAATTTCCTGTGAACAAGAACAACAAAGGAAACCTCAAGAAAATCAAAAGAGGAGACCACACATCCACGGCTTCGGTTGAATACTTTGCCCCGGTAAATTTTCGGCGCACAGATGCATCGACCAGTGAGCTGTTACGCTTTCTTTAAAGGATGGCTGCTTCTAAGCCAACCTCCTGGTTGTTGAAGCACCTGCACTACCTTTTCCACTCAGTATTCATTAGGGACCTTAGCCAATGGTCGGGGCTCTTCCCCTCACGACGATGGCAATTTGCTGTCACCGTCTCACTGCCGTCACTAATAAGGCGGGTATTCGGAGTTTATCAGGATTTGGTAGGTCACAAAGGACCCCCGCATCCAAATAGTATCTCTACCCCCCGCTGTACATGACGACGCTGTTCCTAAAAACATATCGAGGAAAACCAGCTATCTCCGGGTTCGGTAAGCTTTTCACTCCCACCCACAAGTCATCCCAACATCTTGCGACATGCTATGGTTCGGACCTCCATCCGCCTTCCGGCGGACTTCATCCTGCTCATGGGTAGCTCACCCGGTTTCGGGTCGTATCCCAGCGACTAAGTCGCCCTATTCGGACTCGCTTTCGCTCCGGCTCCGGCTAAATCTGCCTTAGCCTCGCCACTGAGAATACAGTCGTTGGCTCATTATGCAAAAGGCACGCTGTCACCCCGCTTGCGCGGGGCTCCAACTTTTTGTACGCATCACATTTCAGGAACTATTTCATCCCCCTTCCGGGGTGCTTTTCACCTTTCCCTCACGGTACTATCCGCTATTGATCTCTGCATCTGTTTAGCCTTGGAAGGTGGTCCTCCCAGATTCAGGCCGGATTACACGTGTCCGACCCTACTCAGGATACTCCTACCGCTTCTTTCTTTTTCGTCTACGGGGCTCTCACCCTCTATGGCCGCCCGTTCCAGGGTCGTTCGCCTAAAGAAAGAAGATCGGCGTATGGAGTCCTACAACCCCCATAATAAATTATGGGTTTGGGCTGTTCCCCTTTCGCTCGCCACTACTCGGGGAATCTCTATGTTGATTTCTTTTCCCCGGTTACTGAGATGTTTCAGTTCACCGAGTGACCTCCCGCTTGCGCGGGTCACAGAACATAACTTCTGTGGGGTTTCCCCATTCGGAAATCTTCGGCTGGTAGCGCCTGCCTAGCGGCTGACCGAAGCTTATCGCAGCTGGCCACGTCCTTCATCGGAATGCAGAGTCGAGGCATCCATGTGATGCGCATGAGTAACATTTTTTGATAGTGCGTACTGTCCACATGCCACTGCGCAGGCAGAACATGCCCACGGTAATGGTGTGAACTCTACTGTCTCAGGGCACAACTTCCGAGACAGGATATCTTCGTACTAGTGACTACTCACCAGTACGGAGATGGTGCAAATGCGGTTTAATCTTTTTTCATCGAGCCGATGATGCGAAGGAACCGCGCCGTGTCTCCTGGTCTTCAACCTAGAGCAACCCTTCGACTCATCCGCCTAAGGCGGATTCGCTCGGGGTCTTTTTCTGACAGACCAATGTCCGTCATAAAAAGAAAAGCGGGTGGCTTACGCACACCCGCAGAACTCGATTCTTCCGTCCGCCTAGGCGGACGGGTCTACGAATCTTGCGGGTAAGCGTGTAGTGCCATAAGGCCGAAGCATTCTATGGAAAGCGTGCAAGGAGCGTCAAGGCTATCGGTGGATTTCCCTGAAGAAATTGGAGATGTATAGAAAAGTTATATTT
>CALRCM010000037.1 GCA_943354555.1 Candidatus Peribacteria bacterium
GCAAGGTGGAGGATATAATCCACCGGACCGATGCGATTGCTGACGTATGGATTGAGAGGGGCGCGCAAGTCGTGATACACAAACTCCACCCGACCTGCGTACTTCTGGCTCCAGAACTCAATATCCTGAAGTCTGTGGAGTGTGCTTGCGGTATCGATTTTGCTGAGGCCCACGACATTCCAGTCGGTCTGCTTTAAAATTCCCTCGGCAATGTGATGCCCGATAAATCCATCGATGCCAGTAAGAAGGACGCGTTTCATAGCGACTATAGAGTAAAGGATTTGTAGATCTCCGCATACCGATTTGCGATGAGTTTCCAATCGTATTTTGCCGCATGTTGTATTCCGTTGCGGGCAATATTTTCCCGAACCAATGGTTGTGTGAGTGTTTTCAACTGGCGGACTGTTGCCTCAGCGTCATCCGGCGAGACAAGTAGTCCCGTTTCATTATTTCGTATGCTTTCTGAAATACCTCCGACATTACTGGCAATCACAGCACACCCCGCTGCCTGCGCTTCGATAAATACATTCCCTAATGCCTCCGATCGGCTAAGCCCACAGAAGATCTCTGCTTCGGCGTATTCATGATTCACTTCGGGTGCAGGAAGATACCCCTTGAATGAAACCCGATCGGAAATGCCCAATTCTTGTGCGAGATGTTTCAATACTTCCCGTTGCGAGCCATCACCAACGATATGCAACCTGCAACCTGCCTGCCCTGAGCTAGTCGAATGGGCAACCTGCAACTTCGCAAATGCTTCCAACAGTAAATCCACCCCTTTCATACGCTCCAATCTTCCGACAAACAAAATTCTTCCTTGTACCTTCGGATGCTTTTCGCATGCCAATCGAATTGCTGCGTAATCAATCCCATTGGGGATGACCACGATATCTTTGCGTCCTACGTCTTCTGCAATTCTCTGTAAATGCTTGCTGATCGCTGTCACTCTGTCCGCTGACTGAATGATGTTCTGCTTCCGAAATGTCCGGTTCGTCGTCTGCAACGTGAGCATGCGCTTGGCGTTCGGAAGAATTTTTTTGCAGCGCATCAGTGCCTCTCCCGCAAACGTCTCCAATATCGCATGGACAATCTGCGGATCATATTTTTTGGCTTCTCTTGGCGCTAAAAACGGATACAGCCATTTATCAAACCAGAATCCGAAGCCTACACGCTTCACGGGAATTTCCCCCTGCAGCATGTCCTCTTTGGGTAGGTCTCTACGAAGTCTTGCTGTAATAATCGTGAAATCAAACTGATCGCAAAGTTGCAGGGGCATCTCCTCCGCACACGCCTCAGCACCGCTGCGAAATGGCGTGAGAAAAGCCGAAAGAATGACGATGCGTGGTTTCATTGTTGCGACACGAACGTTGTGAATAATTGATCATACTGCTTTCCCACAACATCCCATGAAAATGATTTTTCAATCCTCTCCCGAGCAGCCCTTCCCATAGCCTCGCGCTTTGCGGAGTCATCAATCAACCGCTGGATGTGACTGCGCAGTGCATCTCTGTCCCCTGCGGGAAAGAAGAACCCGGAGATACCATTTTGTATGAGGAATCGATTACCACCAACGTCCGAAGCGATGCACGCACAACCACTCGCCATCGCTTCCATAAGCGCATTACTGAGTCCTTCGCTGTGACTGGGCAAAACAAAGATATCTGTCTTTGAAAGAATCGCAGCAATATCAGACTGCAATCCTGTGAAGGTGACACTGTGGCGATACTTCTCTACAAGCGGGTGACCCTCTTTGTGCCAGCCGACGACTTGAACCTTCATCGCAGGATTCTTTTCAGCAATCGGAGCGGCGGCAGCAAGGAAATCATCCACACCTTTGATGGACTCGAGACGGCCGACGTAGGTGATTGTTACTGATTGCTGGTTGCTGGTTGCTGATGTAGTAATCAGCAACCCGTACTTAGCGACTTCTACTCCCGTCGGAATCACTTCACTTCTCCCTGCTACGCGCAACCGCCTAAGCAGCGCTTCCGGCTGTGGGTGAAAAAAAACAACGCGCGAGGCACAGAGTAACTCCAGCCACCCAAGCGTCCACGCGTAGATCGCCGCGCACACTTGCGGAATCCTTCCCCGCGGCCACCATGTCATCCCCACGAGAGCATCCGTCAACTGAATAACCCGAACGCCGCGCAGCCGCAAAGCAATCGTCGAGAGTGACGACCAGAACAGCAACTTGTTCACGACGACGATGTCCGGCTGTATCGCTTTATAAAGTCTGCAAACATATCCCGAGAATCCAAACGCGACCCCGTAGTTCCAAGGATCTGCAAAAAACCAATCTGCAATGCGATGAATTTCCAGTGTTGATGAAACCATTTCTACAGTTGATCTTTCCTCTTTCCTCTTTTCTCTTTTTTCTTTTCTCCCCATACACACCACCACCACTCTATATCCGATCCTCTGCCAAAGCTCCGCAAGCTTCACCGAACTCGCCATCCAGCGATGGTCTTCTTTCCAGTACGGAGAAATCAGTAAAATAGTCTTCACGCACAAAGAATGATGCTTTTATCACAGTTTAGCAATATAACAACTAGACCATTATTTGCCCTGATCGTCACCCAAGCCACCACCCCGAAGCGCCATCTTCCTTACAAGTCTTGTCTGGCGCTGCTCCAGCTCCTCAAGACGCATGACGAGATAAAATACAATGAAGAAGAGAATGCCGAGAAAAGTAACAAGCACAGCATTC
This sequence comes from Candidatus Peribacteria bacterium, assembly GCA_943354555.1. Classification (GTDB taxonomy): domain Bacteria; phylum Patescibacteriota; class Gracilibacteria; order Peribacterales; family Peribacteraceae; genus 2-12-FULL-55-11. Next base: position 2,708 of record CALRCM010000037.1, read on the forward strand.
TCCCGATCATGGATACCTGTAGCGATGGTGATGTAATCGATAGAGTTTGGCTCGATGGCGATGTAAGCGATCGCACCCCAGAAGATAGTCCAGAGCGCCGCCTCCCAAAGAGTCTTTCTACGTCGCATGACAAGATTCCATGCGTAGAGAATTGCAACGAGCGCAATAAGCGGAGCAACGATTTGGTAGGGGGTCATCTCTGGGAAAGATACAAGAAACAGGATAGAAGATACAAAATTTCTTTATTTCCATATTTCTTTATTTCCGCCTTCTCCTTCGTATATAGGCAATGCCCGATGCAGCGCCTGCAGCTACAAGAGACACAGCCGCAGGTCCCGTGTCTCCCGCAGCGGGGTGTCCTGTGGTGATCGGCTGGATCTGCCCAAGAAGAACAGCTCCTGCAGGGATCTGACCACTTGGGGGGAGTGGGAGGATGGTGCCGTCGGGCATGCGGACATAGACAGGACCGTTGACGGCAGCAAGGGTGAAGGTTCCGAGGGGAGAAGTTGTGGGGATCGCTCCTCCAGCAAGGAGGGTTTCGATGGTACAAAGGGAGGAACAGCCATCGAGGGAGAGACGATTGCCGTCATCGCAGGATTCGGTGATGTCTCTGATGGAGTCTCCACAACGTCGGAAGGAGCAATCGGGACGACAGGTGGCAGTGGTGGAGAGGGTGGAGAGGGTGTTGCCGAGGCCTTCATCACATTCCTCTCCGGGATTGATCGTGGAGTTTCCACAGGTAGGACTGAGAAAGCGGCAGGTGGCGGGATTGCAGCTGTAGGAGAGTGCAGGATTGTGTAGGGAAGGCTCACAGACTTCATCGAGGGCCTGCTGGATGATGCCATCGCCGCAGAGGCCACGTTCGAGGAGACAGGAGGCGGAGCAGCCATCACGGTCTCTGCGGTTACGATCATCGCATTCCTCGGGGGAAGAGCGCACCCCATCACCGCAGGCAGGGGTACCGAGGACTGCGGAAGTGAGCGTGCAGGATGGGGAGCAGAAGTTATTGGCAGGCGGGTCACACTGCTCGGGGACGGTGGCCATGCCGTCTCCGCAGGTGGCAGATGCAGCAAGATGGGATGCCTCGAGGGAGCAGGTAACAGAGCAACCATCCCCTCCCCAAGTGTTACTGTCATCACAGGATTCAGGGGCAGTGAGGATGCCATCTCCACAGAAGGCAATGGAAGCAACGAGGGTGTCTTCCGAGAGGCAGGAAGTGGAGCAACCGTCTCCTGAGGCGATGTTACCGTCATCACAGGATTCTCCGGTGTCGATGATGGAGTCTCCGCAGACGGGGAAGTAACAAGAAGTGCGGCAGCGATCAGGGGAAGAGTCGGAGTTCTGAGAGCCTTCATCGCACTGTTCTCCGGGATCCACTTGGCTGTTTCCACAGGAAGCGAAGCAGTCATTGTCGTTGGAGCAGGTGTTGGCACCTTCTACGGCAACAATGATGCAGCCGTCTTGAGTGCATTCGGTATGGGCGGAAGCACTGCAACCGAGATCGGCGTCACATTCGTTAGGACCAGATCCGGGGATGGGGGTGCAGGCGTTGCTCAGACAAGCGAGATGTGTGTTGCCGGTGTCACAGCCGAAGAAGGGATCGCAGGTATTGGTGCCGGTTCCTGGAAGGGTGACACAGGCAGTGCCTTGGCATTCCGTGTGCTCTCCGCAATCCACAATGCCGTTACAAGCATTGGTACCGGGGCCTTGGACAGTGACACAGGCTTGCCCTTCGCAGACGGTGTGGGTAAGCGTTCCACAACCGATGATCGGATCGCATTGATTGGTGCCGAGGCCAATGACCGTGACGCAGGCATTACCCTGACATTCGGTGTGTTCGTTACAGTCGATGCCGTTGGTACATTCGTTGGCACCGGAGCCGTTTTGAGCGAGACAGGAACCGGCTGCAGTGCAGACGAGGTGATTCTGGCCTGCACAGTCGGGGTTTGTGGTGCAGGCATTGGGGCCGGGCCCCTGGAGAGTGACGCAGGCGTTGTTCTCACAAGTGGTGTGGGTAACCGTTCCGCAGCCTTGGGATGGCTCGCAGGGACGGGAGCCAGAGCCGGGCAAGACCACGCAGGCGGCGCCCTTGCATTCCGTATGCTCGAGACAACCTACTTCAGGGGTGCAGGCATCTGTGCCGAGGCCAGAGACGGAAATGCATTGATTGCTTGCATCACATTCATTGTGGAACTCTCCGCCGCAGCCAAGAACGATGTCACATTGATTGACTCCTGCACCGGCAACGATGAGGCAGGCGGTGTTGTCTGCGTTACAAGCTGTGTGCTCATCTGTAGCGCAAGGAATCAGAGGAGAACATTCGTTAGGGCCGGGGGTAGCAGCAGTGACGCACTGCCCACTGGCATCACACACCGCTTGCTCGGGACTGCAACCAACAAAGGGATCGCATTCGTTCGTCCCCTCTCCGGGGATGACGACGCAGGCAGTGAAGTCTGTGGTGCAGACAGCGTGCTCAGTACATCCGTCTGCGGGAGAGCAGTCATTAGGGCCTCCACCGGGGACTTCGATGCACTGATTCTGAGCATTGCAGATCATGTGAGTGCTGGGGCTGCAGTCATTGATGAGAGGATCGCATTGATTTACTCCTGCACCGGAAATGGTGATGCAGGCGGTGTTATCGGTGTTGCATTCTGTGTGTTCGTCAGTTTCGATGCACTCCGTGTTGTCGACGCACTCATCCTGTCCTCCTCCATCCACGGTGATACAGGAGTCGCCTTGGCAGATGTCATGCTCTTGGCAGTCGTTGTTGGTGACGCATTCGTCATCGCTGTCTCCGGGGACGATGACACAGGTTGCTGAGGAGGAGCATTCGAGGTGTTCTGATGGATCAATGCAATCTTCTCTGTTTTCACATGAATTATCCGCATCCCCCGGAACACGCACACAGAAATCACCACTGCATTCCAAATGCTCTCCCGAAGAAATGCAATCACTGTCGATCAGACACTCGTCAGATGCATCTCCAGCAACAACGGAGCAAGCTTCGTCAACGCAGGCAAGATGCTCTTGAGGCTCAAGACAATCCGAGTCACTCGAACATTCATTGCTGACTTGGCGATTCGTCAATATGCAGGAATCCCCCGCGCAAATGGTATGAAGAGGATCAGGCAGCGGAATGCAACTCCCACACGACCATTCGTTTCGTGGTCCACACAAAGATATGACGCATGTCCCAGGACCAGTATTATTCTGGCGTACTACATCTCTACATGCTCCATTAAAACACTCTGGAATCACTCCTGACATGACACAATCCTCACCAAGCTGATAACACGAATCCGGTGTTCCATTGCTCACGGGACACTCATCGTTACGCGTACACGCATTCGCACTGCTCTGTTCCGAGCTTGCGCTACTACCCTGTTTGGAACTGCTCTTTGCTTGTGAAGAAACGGTCTGAGGGCAGCTCGCCGGACATTCTGTATCCGGATTCCAGCATTTCCATCCGGAACCGGGGCAGCAGATAGGTTGACCGTTGGCACATGTTGGAATGTTACCTTCGCAGATATTAGTTGCGGATGATGGAGTGGAAGAAGTACTGGAACAAATCATATTTCCTGCACTATCGCGGCATGATACCGTAAATCCAAATCCAACATCATACGACTGATACAGTTCGCCAGCAGCATTTATGCCTTGTGTGACATACGGTCCAATCTCGATGTAATGATTCGCACTTCCGTGTGTCGGAGGCAAGGAGAAACTTCCTTGGCTATTCCCGATCAATCGTCCATCAAGATATACCCCAGCTAATCCTCTCCCCTCCCAAGAAAATATACATGTAGCCCCGCCGGGGGAATTTGGATTTTGGAAAGATCCTGCGGATCTTTTTGCAGTGTTGCAGCGCGTATGACCTGGCCGTGAAGGAATCCACCAACATGCATCACTATAACCTCCTGTAGCAGCTGGACCACAGGAAGATTGATTACTTGATGCAATGCCGCTACTCCTTCTCGAAGACTGAGAACTGGTAATAGGAATACCATTGGCATTCGCATCCCAGCATGTCCAATCCCCATTTTTGCAGCAGAACGATTTCGCATTTGCCGAACAGGAAGGCTCCGACCCCCTGCATCCGGAAGATGCAGAAGAAGCAGACGAAGACTGTGCCGCATCGCAGCTTGGTGGACATTCTGCCATTTCATCCCAGCATTTCCAGATTCCGCTCGGGCAGCAGATGGTTTTGTTGGCTCCACACTGGGGCTTCGTTGCATTACTACAAACGACATTCACCGAGCTGGCTGCACTACTTTGATTACTGGAATTGATGGAAGAATTTACCGAAGAATTTCCTGAGGAAGAGCCACCGGAAGCACTATCTGCAGAAGACGATTGAGGTGCACTGGAAGAAAATCCTACGCTTGAGGAGTGTGGTGTACTGGAAGAACGGGGTGCACTTGATAAAGCTGGCGCGCTGGAGGAACGGGGAGCACTCGATGAAGCTGGTGCGCTGGAAGAGCGAGGTGTACTGGAAGAAACTCCTACGCTGGAGGAACGGGGAGCACTCGATGAGCGTGAAGATGACCGGGAGCTTGGTGGGCAGGGAGTAGGCAGGGTGCAAAGCCAAACCTTTTGCGTGTAGTACCCCGAGTGAGGCGTCAGTCCATCCAGAACACGGAAACGCAGAGAATCGACACCGACATCATCGACAGGATATTCGAATGCCGCATTGATCACAGGCTCCCCTCCCAGCTGGTTTCTGTAACGGTTTTTCAGAACATTGATGTAATCCGGAATGACATATGCCAGATGTGGGGGATTCCAGGGGAAGTTGTTGGTCGCACCAGCACAGAGTTGTCCGGTTGCACCCAAGTTCGGCAACGGATTGACATCTCCATCATCCTCACAGAGAGCATCTGAGTTATAAAACTCCGTGAAGTACGAAGGCCTTGGAATCGTGAGCTCCAACGCACAATTAATGACGAATCCGCCACAGCTGGCACCACCCGTCTGCGCCGTAAGCTTGTCGCCCGCAGTCTCCCATGTAAACAGACTCGCAACGAATCGCCCTGTATCGGCAACTCCTTCCACAAGCGCATGCCAGATACGTGCAAAGAGCGAGGAGCGAGCCGGGGCTTCATTAACGGCCCTCGCAACGACCGTGCCATTGTTCGCATCATCCCAGCAGGCCCAGCTTCCGTTTTTACAGCAGTAGGGCGAACCCTTGCCGGTGCAATCGGGCTCTGCTCCTGCACAGGAACGTGCGGAGCTTTTTTTACTTGAACCCGAGCTCTGCTTGCTGGAAGCGGAGCCCTGGCTCGGTGCAGCACTGTGACCCGATCCCCCACTACCTCCAGAAGTATTGCTCTGGTTCGAGCCTCCACTGCCTCCGGAGGAGTTGTTGCTCTGGTTGGATCCTCCGCCTCCTCCTGAAGAATTGTTGCTCTGGTTGGATCCTCCACTACCACCGGAACTATTGCCGCTCTGCTGAGATCCTTGTGATCCTCCGCTGGAAGGATCGTGGCACTCGTAAAGATCACCCCCCAATCCCATCCTGGGATGTACATGACATTCTTGCTGAGCCGAACAACAGACGGCGGTTGCACCCTGTCCACATGGTTTCTCACAGGAGCTTGTAGAAGAGTTGTTGCTCTGATTGGATCCGCCACTACCACCGGAACTCTTTGATTGAGCTGAACCGGATTTTGCACTGGATTTCTTATTGCATTGCGACTCGCCTGTTTGCGCATTCGGACACGCCCATGCGTTATTGCTGCAGCACTCTGCATACCCATTGAAACAATTTGGTGCCGGTGGTTTGCAGTTGCCCTTGGAAGAAGCTTGTGCACTGCTATTTCCTCCAGACCCACCACCTCCTGACGCCCCTCCATCTGGTCCTGCTGATCCATTTGAACTCCCGGGATTGGCTGGAGTGCTGCCGGAAGCACCGGGCCCACTGCTGGCATCTGCATCACACGGAGGCCCAGATGCATCCAAAAAAGGATCCCGCGGTAAAGCTCCCAAGCCATCCGGCACACATCCCCACGTACATCCGCCAGACCCCATGCAAACAGGGGCATATCCGGGAACATTGGCCGCCCCACATGTGGTAACAGCATCAGGGGTAGCGCCACAGGAACCTTTGCAAGGATTGCATAATTTTTGTGAGGATCCACCTCCTGACTGTCCTGCTGCTGAGCTCCCACCTCCTGAGGCACCTCCTCCGGACTGCCCTGCACCTGAGGAGCCTCCTCCAGTTGAAGCTCCACCTCCCGACTGCCCCCCTGAACTACCAGCGGGTGCGGCACTACTTTGTCCAGTTGCTGAGCTGCCAACTGGCCCGCCTCCCGAAGGTCCACATCCCAAAGCGTTACACGACAAACCAGCACAGCAATACGGTATCCCCATGACCGCCTGTCCATTGACCACATCACAGCACATGCCTAAGCAGCTCTGACCCAAGGCACGGCACTGGCAAGAAGGCTTCGTTCCACAGGGATTCCAGGGGTTTTGTGGACCTCCGCCTGGCATTTGCCCTTGCAGAAATTGCTGCGCACTCGGCCACCATGCTATGTAGGCAGACACCCCAAGTGTGAGGAGCAGTCCGCCAATAGTGAGGAGACGAACCCTCGAAGAAGACATCTTGAACGAAAGGATACCAAGATATGCCACTTTCTCCTACAGCAATCTTCATTCCTCTCTATCTCAACGCAAAAAAGATCTCAGCAAAATTTTCAGCGCTGTCTTCACCCCGTGCGCAAACGACTGCCCCTTGGCGAGGGTGTACTCGGAGTAGATGACTTTGATCGGCACCTCAGCTGTACGCCAGCGGTGCTGCACAGACTCGCGAACAATCTCGGTACAGAACTCGAAGCCACTCATGCGCAGCTCTACTTCAGCAAGCGCACGGGGGCCCAGGACTTTAAATCCGCACTGACTATCACTCACCCATCGCCCTGTCGCGGCAAACGTCACAAAATTGCCGATGCCGTTGAAGAGTCTGCGGATGAAAGGGATGCGATTGCGCTGACCAAAGCGATTGGCAAAGACAATATCCGCAAGATTGTCCGTAACAGGCTTGAGAAGAGCGGGGATATCGCGGGGATCATGCTGACCGTCTGCATCGAGCGTAATTAGCACATCTGCTCCCATCGCTCGCGCAGCACTGATGCCGGTCATGGTTGCCGCTCCTGCTCCGCAATTCTCTGCATGGGAAATCACCAATGCCCCCGCTGTCTTCGCTGCAGCCTCGGTCCCATCTGTAGAACCATCATTGATAACAACAACACTTTCTACGTAGGGACGTGCCTGATTGACGACATTGGCAATGCGCGTGACTTCGTTATAGGCCGGAATGACGGCGACAATTTTCACCGTGCTATGTTAGCGTGTTCTTTGGCAAGAGAAGTAAAAAACTATGCTGTACGCTTATCCATAGTTTGAGCAACAACGAATACTTCATATTTCTCCGCTAATGCATACCGGCGTGCTTTCTTCGATGGATCAACAATCACCAGAAATTCGCTGTCTATCCATTGCAAGCAGAGTGCAGATGCGGCTCGTGCGGAGATTTTGAAGAACTTTGCAACGTCACTCGAAGCGACTGTTTTCATCCGAGCGAAGAGTGAGAGCACTTTTTGTTGTTGTGATTTCAGTTCGCGCAGTGCACTCGTTTGATCGGACGTATCCTTTGCATGTTCTTGCTCTGCTCGACTGCGAATCTTGGCAAAACTATCAGCCATACCAACGCAGAAATACTTTATGAAAGGAGTGACATCGCCCTCTGCCCGTCCCTCGTAATAGTTATGGCTTGTACCGACATGAAGCGCATCGTAATAACCCTGAAGATGCTCCGCATAGTACTCTTCCAAGGAGTAGATCCCGTGCAGCCCGTACCCGCCATGATGTAAGATACATGTCGTGAGGAGACGTGCAGTGCGCCCGTTACCATCGTAATAAGGGTGGATCGTCGCATATTGATAGTGCGCGAGACCCGCGATCACGGGCACGGGAAGTACATTACATTGCAACTCCTCCTTTATCCAAGTAATCAGGTCTTTCATAAGAGCGGGAACATCTTTCGCTTCAGGTGGTAGATACACCATGCTACCTGTTCGTCCGTCACGGATCACGTTCTGCCCTTCGCGGTAGTGGGTAGGTGTTTTCTTCCCGGATATCACAAGGCCATGAATGGTGCAGATAGCTTGCTCGGTCAGCGACTCTTTTTTCGGTGCATGTCCCAAGACAAACTCCAATGCTTTGTAGTAGTTACGGACTTCCGCCTCATCTCGCTCACGTCCAGGGAAACGACCACCGCCCTCAAGAACTTCCACTACTTGCGATGGACTAAGCTTATTTCCTTCAATCTGAGTAGAGAAGTGTGTGGAGAGAAGTCGTGCAGTCCTGCGTAAAGAATCGAGTATGGCTACAGTGAGCGGCAAAGACGTGATGATCTGGCGACATGCCTCGACCTCCATGAGAGCTTTCGTGATTGCCGGTGTCAGCGTAAATATTGGTTTAAACATACGAAGTAGACTACCCAAAGCATAGCAAGATGTCATTAAAACGTCAATAAAACGTCATGAAATAACACCCTCTGATCCTCACGGAATAATGACATACACCACCCCCCCGTCCGTATCATTCACAACCACCTGCACGCCCGACTTGGGGTCGTTGAGGAAATCAACGAACGCCTGCACCTTCTTATGCAATGACCCGTTGCTGTCGCGTTCGATGGTCGCTGTATTTGTA
>CALRCM010000038.1 GCA_943354555.1 Candidatus Peribacteria bacterium
TGGAAAGATACATCGCTCGACGGCAAGCACTTCCGCTCGGCAACGGTCACCCTTGATCCCATCACGAACATCCCCGTCGTACAGATCGTCTTCGATGAAGAGGGTGGAAAACTCTTCGGAGAGCTCACGAAGCGCAATGTCGGCAAGCGCCTCGCAATCTTCGTTGGCGGCGACCTAATCTCCGCCCCTGTTGTGCAGGGAGAGATTATGGGAGGCACCGCAGTGATTACGGGAAGCAGCAACTTCGACGAAGCACGTCTCCTCGCACAGGATCTCAATACCGGCGCTATCCCCGCTCCCATCTTCCTCGCCGGCCAGCGCACAGTTGAGGCCACGCTCGGCGCAGATGCCCTGCGAACATCTCTGCAGGCCTTTGCTGTGGGTATCGCCCTCCTGATGCTCTACATGCTTGTGCTCTACCGCTTCCTTGGTGTCCTCGCAGATGCAGCACTTCTTGTCTATGCAGTCCTCTACTTCGTCCTCATGAAAATTCCGCTCTTCCTCTTCTCGGGACAGTACGTCGTGCTCACGCTTGCCGGTATGGCCGGCATCATCCTCAGTACCGGTATGGCCGTCGACGCAAACGTGCTCATCTTTGAACGCATCAAGGAAGAGCTTCGTAAAGGCCGCAGCTTTGCACTCGCACTCGAAACAGGCTTTGAGAAAGCATGGCCAAGTATCCGCGACGGTAACGTCTCCACGCTCATCACCTGCGCCATTCTCTTTATGATCGGCACGTCGCTCGTTCGTGGCTTTGCTATCACCTTAGGCCTCGGCGTCTTCCTCTCCATGTTCTCAGCGATCACCGTCACACGATGGCTTGCTCGAAAAGTTGCAGCTACGCCACTTGCTGAGCGCACGGAGTTGTTTGGAGTAAAAAGGATCAATCCGTAATTGCTTCCTTGTCTTTCTATGTCATATCCGCTTGAGCAATGGCCTTCATTGAATAGAACAGCAGTTTCACCACTTGGTAGTCTGGAGCCTCTCATGGCAAGCATGCGTCATCAGCATGCAAGAATAATGGAACCTGAAAGTGATGATCTACTCGATGGCCCCCGTTCTCCAATTGGCAATGGTGATTACGTCAATCTTTATGACTTACAATCTCATGGTAAGTATGAGTTTGTTCTTTTAAATAATTTAGAACCGCCCGCAAGTCTTGCTAAGTAATGGACTCCCTCTCCATCCACGACCTTGAGCTTCGGACACGCATCGGTGTTCCCGATGAAGAGCGCAAAACCGAGCAAAAAGTTCTCGTAACAATCGAGCTTATCGGCGACCTCTCGCCCGTAGGAAAAACCGATGATGTCTCACGCGGAATTGATTATGAAACACTAGTAAACGATATCCGCGCTCTTGCAAAAACCGAGCGCAAAACCATCGAGCGACTCGCAGAGGACATCGCGGCGATGGTTTTACAATCTTATAAACCACAATCTGTGAAGGTGTCTGTATGGAAAGAGCCGTTGCCGGGGGTACGAGGAGTAATGGCGACCATCACTCGAGCATAAAAGTAGACTGGGGGGATCCGCAGCCACGGGGGGTGAAGGGGAAGGCCCTGTTTCCGCCGCAGCGCAGTCGAGATGGAAACGCCGAAGCCTTGGAGGCGTTTCCAGCGAGACGCAGGGCCGGGCGGAGGGGTGTTGGCTGCGGGTGCGCTTTTCTTTGCTACTTTCTTTTGTCGCGCAGACAAAAGAAAGTAGATACTAAACATATGGCTCCCAAGCAGCACTTCTTCATTGGACTTGGCTCCAACATAGACTCGGAAACCAAGATCCGGAAAGCGGCTGCCATGCTCCGCGAACACTTCCCCGCTCTCCGCTTCTCCTCTATCTACAAATCCTCTGCCCGCGAGGTAGAGGATCAGGATGATTTTCTGAATGCTGTTGCAGCGTGTGAAACAGAGAAGTCTCCGGAAGAAATTCATGCGATCCTACAAAGCATTGAACAGTCTCTCGGCAAAGCCCCTCCCTACCGCTTCGGTCCCCGCACTATCGATTTGGACCTTCTTCTCTATGGAGATCTCTCACAACCCGCAACCATCAACCCGCAACTCGTCCTTCCCCACCCTAGAATGCATGAACGTAGATTCGTTCTGGAACCGCTCTGTGAATTGATCGATGCCAATACGCTGCATCCGATACTGAAGCAATCATGGAAGGAATTACTGGAACAAAGTCTTGATCAAGAGTGCATATTGACTGATATCTCTTTAGTAGAGAAATAAGGGATGTAAGGGAATGAAGGGATCGCTTATTTCCTTTAAATCCCTTATTTCTCTTATTTCCCTCCCACCCCTCCATTATGCTATCACCATGGAATCCCTGTTTCAGTCTCTCCTCAAAGCCATCGGCGAAGACCCCAAGCGTACAGGGCTTATAAAAACCCCCAAGCGTGCCGCTGAAGCGATGAAGTTTCTCACGAAGGGCTACGACGAAGACCTCAAAACAATCGTTAATGATGCTCTTTTCCCCGCCGAAACCGACGGCATGGTGATCGTACGCGACATCGAGTGCTACAGCCTCTGCGAACATCATCTCCTTCCCTTCACAGGAAAAGTCCATGTGGGCTACGTACCCAGCAAGCACGTTCTAGGCCTCAGTAAAATCGCCCGCATCGTCGACATGTACGCACGCAGGCTCCAAACCCAGGAGCGCCTCACACAGCAGATCTGCGATGCCCTCGAAAAGACCCTAAAACCCAAAGGCATCGCGGTGGTTATGGAAGCCAATCACTTCTGTATGATGATGCGAGGAGTGGAAAAGCAGCACAGTCAGGCGGTGACTAGCACGGTCAAAGGATTGATGAAGAAGGATGAAAAGACGCGGGAAGAATTTTTGCGGTTGATTGGAAGGTAAAAAACATACGTAAAAACGTACCGTTGGTACGCCTCTTCTGTTGCGTCTCCCGACACGAACATCACGCCGCCAATGCCTTCGGTCCTTCCATGTACATCTTCCGTGTTTCCATCGCGACCTTCGCAATCGCCAGATTTACCCCGGATGAAAGCTCGATACCCAGTTGCTCGGCAACTGCCTGCACCTCCTGTGCATCTATTCTTCCACTCTGAATCGCAGAGGCCCAGAGATCATTTTGCGCAGCGATAAATGCATCATTGAACATATACCCCGTTTGCTCTGCTTGCTTCACTACATCCTCCGCAGAAAGCGATCCCTGTTCAACTCCATTGATCCAAACGGCATTTTGCAGCTCTTCCACATTCCCGTCTCCCTCCAGAGTCTGCTTCCATGTGTCCGCAGCATATGTATGAATCGACTCTGCAATCTCCAATCCTTCTCCGTACACTTTTTGCGGCCGGTCATCGCGGTCACCTACCGCCTTTTTCGCAGTGATTTCCGTATCCCCTTCAAGAAGAACGGTGTCGTCTCGCACCTCTTTTCCATCAACAATCAGCACAGCACCACCGGCAGTCTTCAGCTGGGTTTGATCTGTGTGCTGCACTTCATGAACAAGAATGCCTTCAAGCTTCTGTGCATCCCCATGCGCCACTTGATCCGCACTAACGAGAATCTCCGAGACACTACCGCCGACAGGAGCCATACCACCAATATTCGGCGCAAGACTCGCAACCTGTACACTGCTGTATTGCGCTGCGAGAGGCGCGATCACATTCTGACGTGTCGTTAATGCCTGACGAATATCTGACGCCGTACCATCACTCGCATCGATGATTCCTTGCTGTACCTCCCATTGCAGAGTGGCCAATTCTTTATCGATCTGACTGGAAACATTCCCAAGAGTATCCGCCTGCATGATCGCCCTCTGAAGCCTCTCTTCTGCCGAGAGGATTTCCATTGGAGCGGGGTTCTCTGCCAGTGCTAATGCGCCTCTGTTCATGCGCACAGTGTGCAGACTAAAAAATGCAATGCATAGAAGATGTTCATCGAATTGCCAGAACATCATTTTTTTCTCTTATGTAAGCCAAAATTCCGCTGCTATCGAAGTCGCATAATTCTCAATTTATAACCTCTTCTCATACACCAGAAACGTATACGCCGGCTGCCCCCCTTCTACCTCATGTCTCTCGCAACTCGCCTCCACCCAATGCTCCGGATGGAACTCCGGAAAGTAGGCATCACCGGTGATCTCCGCATGCACGCGCGTGAGGTATACGCGATCCGCCCGAGGTAACGCTTCTTTGTAGATCTCCCCGCCACCGATCACAAAAATCTCCTCTGCAACTTTCTGCTCTGCAACCTGCAACGCCTCCTCCAGTGATCCCACTACCTCACACCCCTCTGCCATAAATCCCTTCTGCCGCGTAATCACAATATTCGGCCGCTTCGGAAGCGGATGCCCTATGGACTCATAGGTCTTTCTCCCCATAATCACGGGCTTACCCAATGTCAGTGTGCGGAAATACTGAAGATCCGCAGGGATGCTCCAGGGAATACTGCCGTGATTGCCAATCACATTGTTTTCGGATGCCGCTGCTATGAGGGAGATACGCACAAGCAGAGTATATGTGATTCAGTACACCTTTGCTGAGATGACCGATTCTCTGCAGAAAACTTGACTAAATGTAAAATTTGAATATATTCACGCTCTATGGAATCTGACCCGCATGCACTCTACGAGGAAACAAGGCGACGTGAGCTGCCGCGTTTTTGCAGGCATATGCTTCACGAGTACTCGGCCGATCAGATTCTCCACTTCAGACCGAAGCTCTGGGCGGAACTGGACTATTTCGGCATCGCAAAAGAGGTATATCCACACGGACTCTTTGGCAGGCCCGCAAAGCATAGCAACCACATCAGTAAGCACCCTGTCGCGCTGGAAAGTATTGATCTCAAGCAAGATTCTTACGCCACAGCCACGCGCAAGACCTGTGAACAGATGTACTTTCCCAATGACGAAGACTGGGAACGGTACTTGGAGCTCTACTACCCGTTTGCCGACAGAGACAACCTTCATAAAATCGACTACTTCCTCGAGGACAGACTAATGGATAAAAACCTGATGGTTCTCGTCCCCGCCCGAAACGAGCGACCACATCTCCCTGATCCGTTGAAGCGTTTGGACCAATGGAATACCGAGCACATTGGCACAGAAAATGCACCAAAGGAATTGCTGCATCTCATCTCCCGCATGCGCGGAGAACTATTCAACCTGCTCGACGAAGGAACCCCCCCACTCTCATATCAGGAGCTCTTTCCCCAGATCCACTGGGACAAGATATGGGAAATCGCCAAACAGGTACGACCAATGGATTGGCGGGAATACAAATACGGCGTAGAAGTTACTGTCCGCAGGGCGGTCTATGCCAAAGGCGATCCATACACGGCTGTCCGAGAATACTTTAATGAAAATGGTCCAAAAAAAGCCGGACATCATAAAGGTATGCACAGTCCACACACCACCGTCGAAGAGAAATACTATCCCCTGCGTCTCAATGGAGGATCGGGTGGTTGGAGCCACCGCAACGATGCTCCATTCCGTGCCACATGGGATGAAACCACCGTTACAAAAACAGAGGAAATACTGGAGCGTTGGCAGGAGAGTGCGTAATGATTACACTGCAATCGGCGCCTTGATGCTCGGCTCCGGGTCGTAGTTCAGAATCTCAAAATCCCCGAACCGGAAATCAAATATCGACTTCACATCCGGATTCATCTTCAGTTGCGGCAGTGCTTTTGGCTCTCGTGATAATTGCAGCCGGGCCTGTTCAATATGATTTTTATAGAGATGCACATCGCCGAATGTATGCACGAAATCTCCAACCTGCAATCCGCACACCTGCGCGACCATATGCGTCAGCAAAGAATAGGAAGCGATATTGAAAGGCACGCCGAGAAAGACGTCGGCACTGCGCTGATATAGCTGGCAACTTAATTTCCCGTCAGCGACATAGAACTGAAACAAGCAATGACACGGCGCCAAAGCCATTCTCCCCTGCTCTACATTTGCCTGCGGTCCGATGGATTCATCGGGAAGATCGGCAGGATTCCACGCGGAAACAATCAGGCGGCGGGAATGCGGCCGCTTTTTGATCTGCTCAATCACTTCACTCACTTGATCGATTACGCGGCCATTTGGGCCTTCCCACGCCCGCCACTGCTTGCCGTAGACGGGCCCAAGATCCCCTTTTTCACTCGCCCATTCATCCCAGATCGAGACGCCGTTTTCTTTGAGATACCCAATGTTCGTGGATCCCATCAGAAACCAGAGCAATTCGTGGATGATCGCACGGGTTGAAAGCTTCTTTGTCGTAAGCATGGGGAATCCCTTGCTCAAATCAAACCGCATCTGTGCACCGAAAACACTGTACGTTCCCGTGCCCGTCCGGTCGTCTTTGACGGTACCGTGGTCGAGGATATGCTGCAGTAAATCCAAGTACACCTTCATATGCTCTATGATAACTTCGTCGTCACGAAACAGACACTGAAAAGGAGAAATATTCTCCTTCAACTGATAGCCCTTGCGGTCATTTGGGGAGCGCTGCCAGCGGTTATTCTTATTCACATCACCATATGGATTTACCAGCAGATCTACTTTTCGATTTTTGATATTCCTAAGGTACGCTTCCGGGATTACTGCATATTCGACCGTCAAAAATTACGAAAAATCAATTGGTGCCAGAAATTGGCATGCGGATACTGCCAATACGCCAACGGAACCGCGGCTTGGCTAAAAGTCGTAGCGAATCGCACCGAGATATATTCCTGCACGATCAAAAATAGCGTGCATAAAGAAGGACAGGAACATCAGAAAGAGTTCTTTCCCTACGAGCAATTTCAGTAGGAAGCCCCTCCCAAACCATTGACAGAATAAAAACGGCACGTGCATCATGATCGTTTATGCGTTACACAATCCCCGGTCACGAATCCTTCGACATCGAGACTTTGATTCTTGATCTCAATGGCACGATAGCCATCGACGGAAAGCTTATTGAAGGCGTTAAAGAGCGTATCGATGCCCTTCGGGGATCCCTCCGGATTCTCCTCTTCTCCGGCGATACGCAGGGGACAGCAGCGGAGATCGCAAAAGAACTACAGATCGAACTCCGGCTCACGCCGGATGCAGCGGCAAAGGCGGCCGAGGCACAGACGCTTGACCCTCAAACGTGTGCGACTATCGGCAACGGGAGAATCGATCTGGAACTTTTTAAAACTGTCCGACTGAGGATCCTTACAATTCAAGTAGAGGGTGCCCACCCGCAAACGCTGCTAGAATCAGATATCGTCACGACTTCCATCCTCGATGCACTGGATCTGTTCCTCAAGCCGAAACGCTTGATTGCGACGATAAGAAAATAATTAATTCTTTCTCCCTGCATACCGCCAAGCCATCTCAAAAATCTGCCTCTGCGTCTCCGCAACTTCCTTACTCTCGATGATCACACCGAAGACCTCCTCACCGTGCCCGAAGGAACAAATGGCAACTTTGTGATCGTAGATATTGATCTCGTTGCGGAAGTCGAAATCTTTGGCAGGAACAAGGCGGATCTCCCGAAGCTTCTGACGGTCTTCGCCGTGTACTTTGCGACCGGCAGGATCATCCGGAGCGATGCCGCGCAGGTGGATGCCGCGCTTCACGCGCCCCTCCACATATTCCTCGTCGTATCCGGGCCAGAACTGGCGGACTGCTGCGGAGTTTGCGAAGTTCAGAAGCTCTCCGGATGCCATAAGCGTATCTTCGTAGACCTTGCGCACACCTTCCCATCCTTCAAAAAACCGCACGTGAGGACTGCGGTGCTTTGCCCCCTGTAACGAACGCAATTCCGGAAGAACGCGTTCCAGAGATTCGGCATTCTTGCGCGCCTCGATGCTGAGATATTCCGGTGCAACCGGTGCATACCACTTCGAGCGCATTTTTCGCTCCATCGTAAACATCCCTTTTTGCACCATCTCCTCAAGTGCGTTGTAGCTCGTGATGCGGTTCAACTTACTGAGCTTTGCATACTCGGATGCCGGAGCGGACCCCAGAGAAAGTCCTACGAGATAGAGTTGTGCCTCTTTTTCGTCAAGACCAACACTTTTAAGGATGGGGAGGAGAGAGCGGTGCATACGAATTGAAAATTGAGAATTGAAAATTAAACGATGTTGTGAGTATAGCAAGCTGTTATAAATTTTTACAACAGAGCAAATATTTTGAATATCGAACATCTGCGTAGATCAATATTTCCTTTCTATAATGCGGAAAATTCGTATTTCTTTTTTGTAGATAAATAATAGAACAGTGCAATTATTGTGCTCATAAATGCATTTGTTGAACGAGCGATCCACACTTCACACTTACTTGTGAATTCTTAATTTTCAATTCTCAATTCTCAATTCTCAATTTTCTATGAACCCCGTCACCTCCCCTCTCGCAAACGCTCTCGTTGCTGATGCAAAGTTCGCACGCGCCGGAGCGGATCTCGATTTTACCCCCGCAATGAAGACCAAGGCCGACGTCATCGCCTTTGCAAAGAAACACAATGCGACGTTCGCGGATTATACGTTTGTCGATGTGCCAGGGACGCTCCAGCACACCACAAAACCCATCCACGAGCTCGATGATGTCTTTGAAGGAGGTGCTGGGTTCGATGGAAGTTCGATCCGCGGATTTCAGAACATCGAGGAGAGCGACATGCTTCTCATGCCAGATCCTGCGACGGCAATTCTCGATACGTTCCATGGAGAACCAACGGTGTCACTGCTGTGTGATGTAAAAGATCCAACGAGCGGAAAGCTCTACGACAATAGCCCCCGCACGATGGCTCGCAGAGCCGTAGAGCATCTGCAGAAGAGCGGGATCGCCGATACAGCCTACTTCGGACCGGAAGCGGAGTTCTTCATCTTTGACTCTGTCCGCTACGACCAGACAAGTAATGGATGTTTCTACGAAGTGGATTCCAAAGAAGGCATCTGGAATAGCGGAAAAACAGAAGAAGGTGGAAACCTCGGCTACAAGATCCGCAACAAAGAGGGGTACTTCCCCGGTGCCCCCATGGACCAACTCAAAGGAGTCCGCGCAGCGATGGTACGGGAGCTTGAAGCCTCTGGTATCAAAATCGAGACATCACATCACGAAGTGGCCACTGCGGGCCAAGGCGAGATCGATATGGAGCGCGATGAGATGCTCACCATGGCCGATAAGCTCATTCGCTATAAATACATTCTCCGAAACGTTGCCGCGCAATTTGGAAAAACAGTGACCTTCATGCCGAAGCCGCTCTATGGAGACAACGGCACCGGAATGCACGTGCACCAGAGTCTGTGGAAAAACGGCCAGCCGCTCTTTGCCGGGGGCAACTACGCAGGCCTCAGTGATATGGCGATGAGCTATATCGCGGGTCTTCTCAAGCACGCTCCAGCTCTCTGCGCACTGTGTAACCCCACGACGAACAGTTATAAGCGCCTTGTACCGGGATTCGAGGCTCCGGTGAACTTGATCTACTCGGCACGCAATCGTTCCGCGGCGATCAGAATTCCTATGTACAGCAACAATCCAAAAGCCAAGCGCGTGGAGTTCCGTATGCCGGATGCTGCATGCAATCCGTACATTGCGTTCTCCGCACTCCTACTCGCCGGTCTCGACGGCATTGAGAAAGGCCTCAAGCCCGGAGCGCACACCGACGAGAACCTCTACAAAATGACAGCGGAGAAACTTGCTACGATCCCGCATGCGCCTGCAAGTCTGAATGAAGCGCTTGATGCCCTCGAAGCAGATCATGCATTCCTCACGCAAAGCGGTGTGATTTCCGAAAGTTTTATCGCATCGTACATCGAAGCAAAACGCGCCGAGTGCGCCGAAGGCGGCATGCGCCCGACGCCGTGGGAGTTTTACAAATACTTCGACGTCTAAGCAGATTTCCCCAGGGCTACTAAGCACAGGCGCAGCCAAGCGGCTTCGTCTGTGCTTTTATTGACATTTTTACATATAAGTAAATAATACTTTTGTCATCTTCGGATGATTTCGACCAACCTGGAGGGGGCGCCGCGAATCATGCCCAGCCGGTCCAATAAATCAAAAGGACCCAAGCTAACCTCCAGGTTGGCTTTTTATTGTCCGAACGTAAACGCATAGCCCTCTGCCCCCGCTCCGGTAATCTTCAAAACGATCTCGTGCTCACCGTACTCTCCGTCCCAAAGCGCAAAGAGATCGTAGCGATCCACAGTGAATGTTTTTTCAGGCTTTCCGTCGACAAATACCTGCACAATCGGCAGCGGAAGATCGCGATCTTCCGCTACGGCAGGCATCCCTTCAACTCCCATGACCAAATTGATCTCCCCTCCCAGAAACTTCATCCGGATCTCCCCTGCCTCTGACCGCAGGACCTGCTGCTCTTCATCGACCATCTGCCAGCTGCCATCGAGATAATACATGTGGAGCTTCATCTCTTCGGGCGCCTTGTATGGAATCAATTTGTCTGTCGGAAACGTTCCACCATTACCGAATGCACTCCAACTTCGTGAGCCTAGATAAATCTCCGGTGTCTGGCTGCCAAAATATTCCTTGGTCTCCTCGGACTCTTCGGTGTCTTCGGAATCCTTCGTTGTCACTCCTATCTCCCCAAGCAAACTCGCGATTGCCTCTTCAGTTTCTTCGTATCCGCCTTCTCCGAAATGCGTGTAGCGAACATTGCCCTCAGCATCGATCAGATACTTTGCCGGCCAATAGCGGTTGCGAAACGCGTTCCACGTCCCAAAATCATTGTCCTGCGCGACGGGGTACGTAAGTCCGTGCCGCTTGATCGCATCAGCCACATTGCGCTGGTCTTTTTCGAACACA
This sequence comes from Candidatus Peribacteria bacterium, assembly GCA_943354555.1. Lineage (GTDB taxonomy): Bacteria > Patescibacteriota > Gracilibacteria > Peribacterales > Peribacteraceae > 2-12-FULL-55-11. The sequence goes on from CALRCM010000038.1 coordinate 10,738, forward strand.
AACTCCGGCGTGTGCATGCCGATCAGCACGAATTTGCCGGTGTCTTTGAACGTATCCCAGTAGCCCTGAATATACGGAAATGTGCGAATGCAATTGATACAGGAATATGTCCAGAAATCGACGAGAACAACTTTGCCGCGGAGATTCTCCATGGTCAGGGGGTCGCTGTTGTGCCATGGACCTAAGCCTTCGAATTCTGGAGCCACAGCAATCTTTGGTAGTCTCGAAGCGATCAATGATTGACCAGCGCCGGAGGAACTCACTTCTTCTGAATCTTCTGATTCCTCTAAATCCTTTTCATCGGCTTCTTCGGTCCCCTCGGTATCTTCGGTTCCCCCTTCAAACAACCTCTCTTCAATCTCCGTCCCCAGCGTTCCATAGCTCGTATTCTGCACAAGATACGTTTGGATCCGCATCAACCCTCCGTACTGGAGCCCTACTGCAGTCAGAATCAACACTCCTCCCGCAATCCTCTTGATCAGTCCGCTATAACGATTGAACGAGCGCATGCGCTGGGTAATCGCCTGCCCTCCGTAACCTACTATCAGTAAGGGAACAGCTGTTCCAAGTCCGTACATCGCGAGGAGAAACGCGGCGCGTGGTCCCGGCTCTTCGCGTACGAGGGTGAACGCAAAGCCCAATGCAGGCCCGGCACACGGCACCCACACAAGCCCAAGCGT
>CALRCM010000039.1 GCA_943354555.1 Candidatus Peribacteria bacterium
AGATGTCAGCCTTTCCGGTGCATGTGCACCGGCAGTCCTCTGCGCTGCGGAGACCGCAGCTGTTCTACCGCAGTCGGCCAATCCTGTGATGGCTTCACGCGGCGTATCTTCGTCCTGAATTTGTCGGGTGGAACCCCGAGAACCAGAACAGCGATACAGTTCTGACAGAGAAGAAAACCCAGCACGATGTCCTCCTTTTGTTAGACGTGCATGGAGATACCTAAAGCGAATATAGAATATTCATGAAAATTAACAAGTATCTCCCGCCGAAATTACCACCCTCTTCCATACCACGGTTCAAGGATTTGTTGTTTGTATGTTTGAGCACTAAGAAACACTGGCAGGATATCCTCCAATGGTAGGGGCTTACATTCCTGCATACCCAGCTTCTCGATAACCTCACGATGTTCGGGGATTAATTCGCCAACCCACAAAAGACGTGCCAAAGGCGCGTCTCTACGGAGGATGTTCAAAAAATCCTCCAATATCACATGCGTCGCCTCCGGCCAAACCTTCGCCACATCGCCAAACCCCCGTACGAATAATTCCTGCTTCTTTGTGGAATGTAACCATACACAATCCCGGAACCCGGAACCCGGAACCCGGAACCTTCCCCCATACATATCACTCAGATGAATCCCCGCAATCGGTATATGCAACTGATCTGCCAGTGTATTTGCCAGTGCCACCGCCACCCGCAAACTCATAAAACCCCCGGGCCCAATGATGCATGCAATATGCGTAAGATCCTGAAACCCGCAACCCGAAACCCGTAACAATGTTTCCAATCTCGGCAACAGCTCCTGATCTCCTATCCGCTGATCCATGTGTTCTATTGCAAGAACTTTTCGTTCTGTCACCAACGCCAAAGATCCTTTGTTGGACGCGAGATCGATGTAGAGGCAATGCAAGTGAGAAGAGGAAAATCCATAAAATTGTAGGGCAAAAACGTTTTTGCCCTACAATTTTATGGATTTTCCCACTTTCTCCTGGCCCCCTTTCTTTCCATCATCATCCCCACCCACGAGCGCGCCGATATCCTCGCGCGTTGCCTGCATCATCTTGCGACGCAAACGATCGCAAAGGAGCTCGAAGTGATTGTTGTGAGTGACGGACATGATCCGAAAACAGCGGACTTGTTTTCGGAAGAAACAAGAAACAAGAAACAAGAAACAAATAATTCTCAATTCTCAATTCTCAATTCTCAATTCCTAGAGATCCCCAAATCCCAGCAAGGCGTCGCCCGCAACCGCGGCGTCGCTCTTGCAACAGCACCACTCGTCATGTTCATCGGTGATGATATTTTTTTGGAACCGCATGCATGCGAGGTGCATCTAAAAGCACATAACCAGCAACCAGCAACCAGCAACCAGCAATCGATTCTCGGCTTCACCACTTGGGACCCCGCACTCGGCATCACCCCCGTCATGCGCTGGCTGGAGAAATCCGGATGGCAGTTTGGTTATCCACTCCTGAAGAATTACGAACACAAACCCATACCTGCACACATGCAGCATCGTTTCACCTACACGAGCCACATCAGCCTTCCGACAGAGGTCGCAAAAAAATACCCGTTCCACGAAGACGTCACGCTCTATGGCTGGGAAGACATCGAATGGGGATCGCGACTACGCGACGGAGGTGTGCCACTGATCTTTGAGCCAGATGCCCGCGCGCTGCACCACCACCACATCACACTGGAATCTTCGTTGAAGCGCATGGAAACGCTCGGGCAGTCTGCCGTGCGCATGGGATCTCTTCTTCTAGGATTCGACCGGCTGCCGCGCGGCTGGAAGCTTCTGCGCTACAAAATCTCATCGATGCTTCCCACAATGGCAGGCAAACACCGACGGGCCTTCTTGTCGGGGATGAACAAGAGGTAAGCAATTCATAATTGTTCCCGTCCGAACGGCATGGCCGGGCGGGCATTCTTCATTCATAATTCAGCTCTATGTTTCGTCGTATGGACCTTCTCCTCGCCGGCGTCACTGTGGTGCTCACGCTCTTCGGGTTGGCGATGATCGCGAGCGTGTCGGTCTTTGAAAGCTATCAGATCACGGAACGACTTGTCGCACAGGGGACAATGGATGCGCCGAGTAACTCGTTTTATCTCTGGCGCAGTTTCTTCCATGTGCTCCTAGGCATGGGAGCGGGATTCCTTTGTATGGTAACGCCGTACAGACTCTGGGAAAAATTCGCGATGCCACTTTTCGGCCTTACGCTTCTTCTGCTGATCATCGTATTTCTGCCAGGAATCTCCGCGGAGTACGGCACAGCCCATAGCTGGCTGCGCATCGGTCCGTTTTCGCTTCAGCCATCGGAGTTTTTAAAGCTCACCATGATCTTCTATCTCGCGCTCTGGCTCCAAAAACGCGAGCAGGAAATCTCCACATGGAAGGAGGGATTTCTCCCGTTTGCATCACTTCTACTTGTCTCAACTTTCCTTGTTGCCATTCAACCGGATCTCGGATCTTTTCTGGTTCTCTCAGCTATCGCCGTAACAATGTTCTTCGTCGCAGGGGGCAATATCTTCCACGTGATTCTCGGCTCATCTATAGCAGCAGTATTCGGCATGCCTCTCATTCTCCAGAAACAATATATCCGCAACCGCTTCATGGCGTTCCTCCGACCCAATGATCCCTCCATCGCCGAATCCATCGGCTTCCAGATCAAACAGGCGCTTATCGCTGTGGGCTCCGGCGGCCCCTTTGGTGTCGGGTACGGGAAATCCATCCAGAAATTCGGCTACCTCCCAGAGGTGCAGGCAGACATGATCTTCGCTGCGATGGCCGAAGAGCTTGGATTTCTCCGGCTCATGATCATCCTCGGCATGTACGGAATTTTTGTCTGGCGCGGATACACGGTCGCTCGCTGCGCTCCGGATCGATTCGGGTTTCTTGTGGCAACCGGCATCACCACGTGGATCGCATTCCAGGCTTTGCTCAATATCGCTGTGACGCTTGCGCTGTTCCCTCTCACGGGACTCACTCTCCCTTTCCTTAGCTACGGAGGCTCCTCCCTGATGTCCATCCTGATGGGCACAGGCATCCTGCTCAATATCTCTATGCACTCGACAGAGGAGGCAGCCATAGCACGGCGCAGCAGGCGCAAGTCGGGGATGCTGCAGAAGTTGATGACATAAGGGTTTGAAAACTCTCTCATAGTCCTCCTTTACAAGGATCCAAGCCCTATACTGAAATCAATGTCCCTCATCCTCTTCGTTGGCGGCGGTACTCTCGGCCATATCGTTCCAGCCATTGCCATAGCACGCGCACTGCAAGAGCGGTGCCCTGATACCTCTGCACATTTTGTCTGTAGCCCGCGCGGAGAAGCAGAATTTTTAAAAAAGGAATCCCTCCCGTACACCATCATCGATTCCCCGCGACTCTCGTGGGATTTTCCATGGAAGTTCTTTTTTGCACATCGGCAATCCATGGCTCTCCTCCGCTCTCTCAAACCAAAAGTGGTCTTCAGTAAAGGTGGCTATGTGTCTGTGCCAGTCTGTTTCGCTGCAAAGAAACTCGGGATACCGATCATCCTTCATGAGTCTGATGCCGTGATGGGAAGAGCGAATCAATTAATTGCGAAGATGGCAACGCATGTGTGTCTGGGGTTTCCTATCAAAAATATAATTGCAGATTGCAGATTGCAAAAAGACATTTCTGCAATCTGCAATCTGCAATATTTGTTCACCGGCAACCCCCTCCGCCCCGAAATCACCCAAGGCTCACGCGATGAAGGCCTTCGCATCACCGGCTTTTCCGGCACTCGACCAATACTTTTGGTAATGGGTGGGAGCCAGGGTGCGCAGGTGATCAATGAATGGGTCGCAAACCATCTTCCGGAGCTCACACAAAAATATGATGTCATTCACCTAACAGGCGTTGGAAAATCAACAACCAGGAATCAGCAACCAGGAACTTGTTCCCCCGAACCCGGAACCCGGAACTACCTCCCCCTTCCTTTCGCTTACACCGAGTTCCCCCATCTCTACGCCTGCACAACTATCGCCATCAGCAGAGCTGGTGCCGGATCGATAGCCGAACTCCTTGGAAATGGAATCCCGACGATCCTAATTCCTATCTCCGGTCTCGCACATGACCACCAACTAAAAAATGCCCTGTCACTGCAAGAACGTAAAGTTGCCTTGCTCGTTACGCAGAATGATATGGACAAAGACCTCATGAATGTGGTCTCGCAACTCATGAAGAATTCTGAGGAGTATCAGCTCATGAAGGATAGAATTCGCAAGATGCAGGGGGGGGACAGTACTGGACAAATCGTAGATATCATCTCTAAAACTCTTGTCGGAAAGCACGGAGCATGACTACTCTAGCCCGTCCTATGTGGAAATTTATCGTCCCTCTGTTCGCTCTGGCTCTACTTGTTGGCTGCTCTCCTACCGAGGAGAAGAGCGATAAACCCATCCCTGCTCCTGCTACTCCTCCCGCCCCCACTACCATGCTCAAAGGATTTGATGGAAAGTTACTTTCCGGTAAGCACACAGTTGTCATCAAGACTTCTTATGGAGATATCACTGCGGAGATTGACGCCGATAATGCCCCGAAGACAGCAACAAATTTTATTGTCCTCGCGCAGAGCGGATACTACGACCAGCTCACCTTCCACCGCGTTATCCCCGGATTCATGATCCAAGGTGGCGATCCAAGTGGCAACGGCACAGGAGGAAACAGTGTCTTTGGTGAAACTTTCGAGGATGAAACAGACGACAGCAACGGCCTAATGGCGATGGGGTACAAGACCGGCGTGATCGCCATGGCCAACCGCGGACCGGATACGAATGGTTCACAATTCTTCATCATGGACACGGATTACGCCCTACCACCAAACTACACAATCTTCGGCCATGTTACGGCCGGAGCTGATGTGATCCACAAGATCGCTAAAGTAGAACGGAATCAGAATGACATGCCGAATACGCCTGTGACGTTCAGTGTGGAGGTGAAATAAGAATACTAGGGCTAGAGTACTAGAATACTAGGGGTGCTCAGGATCGTTTTCCGTATGTTGTCCTAGTATTCTAGTATTCTAGTATTCTAGCCCTTATCCATGCGCACCCGTTTCGCCCCCTCCCCCACCGGCATGCTTCATATCGGAGGACTGCGCACGGCGCTCTTCGCGTACCTCGTCGCCAAACAGACGAAGGGATCCTTTCTTCTGCGCATCGAAGACACCGATCAGGAGCGAAGTGTAGAAGGAGCGATAGAAAATATCCTTCGTACTCTGCACTGGGCGGGCATCCCGCCGGATGAAGGTGTTCTGCTTGAAAATGGGGTAGTCGTTCAAAAAGGATCAAAGGGGCCGTACATCCAATCCGAGCGTCTAGGCCTCTATAAGAAGTATGCGGATGAGCTGCTGGCATCCGGCAAGGCCTACCCCTGCTTCTGCACATCGGATCGTCTCGATCGCATGCGCAAAGACCAGCAGGCACATAAACAAGCACCGATGTATGACCGCAAATGTCTCGGACTTTCCAAGGAAGCCGTTGCAAGCCGGATCGCAGCTGGAGAGAAGTATGTCATCCGCATGGAGATTCCCCGAAGTTCAGCGGTGACATTCACCGATGACATTCGTGGATTCGTGTCTTTTGAAGGAGAAACCATCGATGATCAGGTACTTCTCAAGAGTGATGGATTCCCCACCTACCATCTCGCGCATGTTGTCGATGATCATTTCATGGATATCGATATCGTCATCCGCGGGGAAGAGTGGCTGAGCTCTCTTCCCAAGCACCTGCTGCTTTTTGAGTACTTGGGCTGGAAAGCACCACGCTATGCGCATGTACCGCTTTTGCTGAATGCCGACCGCAGCAAGCTCTCCAAGCGCCAAGGCGATGTCGCCGCAGAGGATTACCAGACGAAGGGGTACCTCCCCGAAGCGCTGCTGAACTTCCTTACACTTCTCGGGTGGAACCCCGGTACGGAACAGGAAATGTTTTCACTGGCTGAATTGATTGATGCATTCTCGATTGAGCGCGTCTCGAAAGCCGGCGCGATCTTCGACCATGAGAAGCTCGACTGGATTCAGGGGCAGTGGATCCGCAAGCTCACTCCGGAGGAATTTCTTGGGCGCATCCATCCCTATCTTCAAAAAGATTTGCCTGCTGCATCCGTAGACCCGGGTATTCTCACCAAGGCCATACTCATCCAGGAGCGCCTGATCCTCCTTCCTGAAGCCCCTGAGACGCTGCGGTTCTTCTACGAAGAACCTACGGTCACGATGGAGCTTCTCGCAAATCCCAAGCAAAAGCTGACGCCGGAACTGGTAAAGGAAATTCTTCCTCAGCTACGTTCACTTCTTGAGGGAATCGATGCAAAAGATTGGAACCGGACAACACTCGAAGCACAATTACGGTCTCTCGTAGAAACAAAAGGTTATAAACTTGGCCAAGTCCTCTGGCCACTGCGCGCCGCACTCACAGGAAGGCCCTATAGCCCGGGGGCTTTTGAAGTGGCAGAGGCGCTAGGGAAGGAAAAAACGCTGCAAAGGATTGACGCCTGCTACAAATAATAATTTAATATCTATACATGGCATCTGATCACATCATCCACGCAAATTGGGACAACGGCCCAAACTCTGAAGTGGATTTGCTTACAGCATTTCGGACAATCTCAAGCAATGAGTGGGGGGACGCACAATCACAGGGTGATTGTGTGGAAATTCATCTTTCCTCTCAAGGGCAACAACATCGCGACTTAATTGGCAAGCTATTGGAGAGAGCTGGATGCACCCTTACTCAAAGCATCAATACCTAGGAAAATGAATGGAGCGTTATTTATTTTCTCTACATCATGGAATTCGCCCACTTATTCTCAGATAGAACAGATCGGTCACTCTTCCCAGTTTTACATTTTGACACGACGCAAATGACGGAGGAATCCCGAACGAAAATGCGTGACTGGATTTTCGGGGACTTCCAAAGCCCTGTGACATTCGATACTCGAAGCAAAAGAATGGATGTGCAGATCAACGGCAAAAGCTTGGGGTTTGTACTCGATATCAGACGCCTGATGCTCGAGGCGGGCGGGTTGGAAGTTGCTAATGGCAAATAACAGAGCGGCCGACGTAGAGCATCACAAAAAAGCCCCAACCGAAGTTGGGGCGGTGCGGCTCACGCTTGCTCTAATACCTGTAGAGAATGGTGATCGTTATCCAGGGCAACCTGTTACCCTCCGTTTCCTGCATGTGCTGACTTTGTTGTATTTGCACGATTTCAATGCTGTGATCTAGATTCAACCAACGCTGCACTTCACTCTGGAGAATCATGGGATCGAATGCGTGAACGTTTTCTCAGATAATTGATGTGTCTAAAAAGGAAGAAAGTGTTGAGGCTATCGCAGTTGCACATGCCTTACTAAAACACGGAAAATCCCCAGAATAAAGCCATCCAAACCTAAGAAGCAATCTGCACCCAATTCCCCATCATCCTAATTTTTCTTGCTGGACGAATTGCGATCATCATTCAGAAAATCCAAAACATCTACATGAGCCTTCTTAAAATGAGAAAGGGCATCTTGATAAGTGGCCTCTAATTCTGGCTCTGGGAAAGATCGCTCGTCAACCTCAGAGGGCTTCTTTATCAGTACATCCTTTGATCGCATAAATTGAACGATGCTCTCAGAATGTAAATCTTGGTAGAGGCTATGTAACTCAGCCGCACCAATTCTCAGTGCTACCGCGCATGTATATGCGCTTTGAAAACTTATGCTTGAATGCTGATCGAGGAGTTTGATTGCACTCTCAACATCCTGTCGTTCGAGCGGCACTTGATTGATCTGCTTCATGGAGTAGAAACGATCCATAAACGGATAGAATGTGTCCTGCACTTCTCGAGGTAGCGACCATATTGCGTTGTCTACACGGCCGTTCTCGTTGTCCGTCCACAGACCCACACATTCATCCTCTCCTTTACGATACAAACTCGCTTGGGATGCTTTGCAGCCAAAGCGCACTTCATCGGATGAAAGGCAGAACTGCCCTAGATGCACGCTCGCATCGAAGAAGACTCTTTTTGTCATGTGAGGATTTTAGCAGTCGGCTCTGAGTTTCCCTACAACTTGGTTCATCCTTGAAGTAGGATGCACTCAATGAGCGAATATGAAGATCTAACACAGCATGAAATTGAGGCATTGAAGCAGAAATATAATCTTGCTGATGCTCACACGCATCAGTCTCAATCTCCGACTCAAAGGGGCATCGTAGAACGATTGCCTGCACTATGGTACGAAGCCGAAAAGACAAAACAGGCCGACATGGAGAAGCGTTTCATTGAGACATTCTTTCGCGTGCAGAAGCAGCAATATGCTTTGAGGACGCCAACGATGCTTGTATATGCAGCTTCAATCGCAATGGTGATTGCAGCGAACTACCTTCTGAAAAAGAAAATGTCGGTGAGTCTCATGCACCCATGTTTCGATAATCTTTATGATCTCCTCACGAACATGCAAGTACCTGTAGAGCCATTGCAAGAAGAATGGTTTTATGATCCAAAGAACATCTACGAAAACTTGAAAAAGAACGTCAAAACGGATGCTATCTTTCTCGTTGATCCAAACAACCCGACAGGATTTACACCCTTCAAACATGGCAGGCACGCATATGAAGAGATCGTTCGCTTTTGTAAGGACAAGAAGAAACTTCTACTCATAGACTATTGCTTTGCGTCCTTCATGCTTCCTGATGTGAATCTTGATGTATTCGATGTGTACGAATTGCTTGAAACTTCAGGCGTGAGCTATATCTGCATTGAAGACACGGGTAAGACGTGGCCTGTGCAGGACGCAAAATGCGCTCTCATCAAAACAAGTCAGGATTTGTATAAAGAAATCTATAACATCCATACGAGCTATCTCCTCAATGTATCGCCATTTATCCTCAATCTGCTCACGGAATACATCTTGGATTCCGAAAAGGATAATTTTGCATCTGTCTTTGATCTGCTTGAACGAAATAGGCAAATCGCCAAATGTGAACTCGACGGAAGCATATTGGAGTTTCAGGAGCCATCCTCCAAGGTCAGTGTTGCATGGTTCAAAATCAAAGACCCAAAGGTCAACGCTACAAGTTTGCAAAAAGCCATTCTGAAAAAGGGTGTGTACGTTCTCCCGGGCACATATTTCTTTTGGTCAAAAAGAAAGGATGGGGAGCGTTATATTCGTATTGCACTGGCTAGGAACACGGATATGTTTGAGCCAGCTATCAAACTCGTTCGCAAGACTCTCGATCAATACTCATAAATCTATGGTGAACAAGCTTACTTTGCGTGGCCTCTACGCGCCTTTAATCACACCGATGCATCAGGGGTCGTTTGATTCTGCGTCCATGAAAAAACTGATGATGAGCATGGAAGATTCGGTTCAAGGGTACGTGCCATGCTTGAGCTCAGGAGAGGGTGCGGTTTTGTCTCCTGCTCAATGGGAAGATGCTGTGTCTTGCACTGTTGAAAGCACGAAGAAACCTGTAATAGCTGGCATCTTGAAGGATTCAGCCGAAGAGATCATAGCGTTTGCACGTAAGGCATCGAAATTCGGGTGCGCGGCCGTCATTCTTGCCATACTGAAAGGAAGTGATGAAGAGATTGTGAATCACTTTCAACGCCTCAGCGAAGAGATAGAGCTGCCGATTGTTCTCTATAACACTGAGCATTCACCATTGAAAAGTATGAGCTGCGTTCAAGAGCTTGATCAACTGGGTATCGCTGGCATTAAGGACAGCTCACAGAACATTGAATTTTTCAGAGAGCTTATTGATCTGAAATCCAAAGGAAAACTCTGTCTCGCTCTTCTGCAAGGCATGGAGGATCAGCTCTATGAATCTGTGGGATGTGATGGGTTCCTGATCTCGTTGTTGAATTTAGAGCCCGAGTTGTGTGCTCAAATGTTCCAAAGTCCATCGAAAGAACTCAATACGAAAATCCTAAAACTCTTCTCTGAGTATGATCTTGGTATAGAAGATTGGTATGTATCTCTCAAAGCATTGCTACATGCCAGAGGGGTCATTCGTTCAGCCGAACGGGTGTAGAGGTATAATAATCACTATAGCGACTTAGAAGGGCATCGTTGGTGGTAGAAAATCAAAGTACAGCCCTCAAATACAGGCTGCCCTCTGCCAATGGCTCAAGAAAGGCTGTAGCTACAAAGATGCCTACGCCATGGAGGGAATCAGCTACGAAACCTTCCGCGCCTGGTTTGAGGTCCTCTGGCTCGCAAGTTCCCCTATCGTAAAACAGTGATATACTTCGTCTATGGTCTTCACTACCTCCAGCAAACACGATACGGAAGTCACGCTTCGTTCGGATGGCACGCGGGCGATCATCGAAGGAAAGACGACCGTTCCCTTTAAAACATTCGTGATGCTGGTGATCCAGCGCAAAGTCACCACGCTCTTCAAAGACTGGGGTGCATCTCCTGTGGTGATCGATGCAGAACTTCTGACGAGCCTCGCCGGAGCCGCACAGGACAGTCAGGAGAACCGTGTACATATTGTGGTTGTCACACTCGGCATCGGCATGATCGGTGGCGTGTTTGCGCTCGCTGTGATGGAACTCCTGCTTCTGCAGGTCAATATTGGCCTTGGGACCAAAGAACTTGCGATCCTCGCCGGTGGGCTTGTCGCCGTTGCAATTGTGGGATGGGCACTGAGCAAGGTACAGCTCAGGGGTGGAGGGCAGAAGGTGTTCGATAGTATGGAAAAGGCAGCGGCATT
>CALRCM010000040.1 GCA_943354555.1 Candidatus Peribacteria bacterium
GGCGATGCTCCCGATCGTCGAAGAGCTCGACAAGGACTATGTCGGCAAAGTGAAGTTTGTGAAGATGAACGTCGATGAAAATATTGATGTTCCTGGGCAGTTTAATGTTATGAGTATTCCCACGTTCGTGCTCTTTAACAACGGCAAACCTGTCGCTACCTTCGTCGGCGCACGTACGAAAGAAGACATCAAAAAGGAATTGGATAAAGTTCTCTCGTGATCTTTCTGCCTTTCCTGCCCTTTCTGCCCTTCCTGCCTTCTCATCAATGACCATCGTCTTCGGTATCCTCGGCATGATCTTCGGTATCATTCTCATTAAATACCGCGAAGCAGTCGGTGATATGCTCGGAAGCGCGGAATGGATGAGGTACTTCGGTGGCACGTACATGCTTCCGATCTGGCTTGGGATATTTATCTTCTTCTACTCGTTTGCATGGATGACAGGCACGCTGGAGTTCTTCCTTTCACCTCTTTTCTGGTTTATTCCAGCAATGCGGAAATGAAGAACTGAAGGAGAATAAATCCTGCAGGAAGAAGGTGTCTTTTTTCCAAAAGCTTATTTACACTATGGTCGGAATGGGGCTGTAGCTCAGTTGGTCAGAGCACCTGCTTTGCAAGCAGGGGGTCAAGGGTTCGACTCCCTTCAGCTCCACCATTCGATAATTGAACTTACGGATTTGGCTTTTCCTCTATTCCTACCACGCTTATAGGCTCCCCGCGCATAAGATGATGAATATCATCAAAAATCTGATCCGCCATATCTGCTAATGATCGATGGATATCCAATGTGGTGGAAATGTCCTTGGCAGCCTGTTGCAGGCTGCAGCCCGGTTCTTCTACATGTGCTGCGGCCATAGCAATGAGTGCTGCGTATGTTTCCTGTGTGCCCTCTACGTGAAATCTATCAACAACCGTTGTGAACTCCGAGATGAAGGTAGGCTGTCCTATTATTTCACTCATATATAATATTATATCACATTTTTGTTTATTTTCAATTATTGCCGCCGTTTTGTGGAACTATGCGCGTACAGAGCATCACTCCACCAATCACCCCCAGAATCGCCAGCATTCCGAGAAAGCCCGACTGGAGTTCTGCATCGGAAAACCCGCGCTTGGTCGCATTGAAGACGACGGCTGAGAGCGGCTTCCACTTCGGGCCGGCGGCAAAATCGGTGATAAAGACATTGTCGGTGGTCAGCCAGAATACGACGACGAACGCTATCGCCGCCTGACGCTTCCACTCGCGACCCGCCAACGTAATCGCCTGTAGCGGGTTACGCAGAAGTGCGGAGCCGATCATCCACAGTTTCTGCCGCTCGCGATCGCCCCAGAGGCTCTCCCAGAGAAAGAAGCTGATGGGGATGCTGAAGGAAGTCATGAGAAAGAGGAGCCAGAGAATATTGCCTTTGAGAAGTCCGCTGCCGGTGACCACAAGACTGAAAAGGACGTACGCGGCTTCGGGAACGAGAGCGAGGAAATAGAGTGCAGGAAGCCACCATGCACGCCTGCGCGGGTGCTCCTGAAAGACCACGGAAAGCGCAAAACCCCCGCAGACGGATATGCCCGCAGTCGCCGCACCGAGCCCGAGCATCACGAGAATGGCGCGCAGAGTGTGCGGCATCAGAGTGAAGGTTCCTCCGGAAGAGATTCTGATAGCCGAGATAAGAGACCACAGAAGCGGCCAGCTCAGAAGCAGAACCACGCTCCAGCCGGCAATCTTTCTTCCATGAAGAACAATGGAGGACTGCGCGCGGATACCGGTAAACCACAGCGGACGCAGCCTTCTCCAGAGCAGGAGAATGCAACTACAGAGCATCTGTGCAACAACGTACGCGGCGAATGTGACACCAAGCCCCACCACGATCATGAATGCTGCCTCACTTACGGCACGCGCCTGAAAGCCTTTCTGGATGAAGAGCGGCGTCCAGTAGAGCGCAGTATTGCCGCTGATCATCTGGATCACCCAATAATCGAAAAATGTGAGGAGAAAAAACAGCGAGAACGAGATTGGAAATCCGCGGATCCAGAGCGGAATGTCGTCGAAGACGGACTCCAAAACCTGCGGCAGATTGTGGAGCATGTTGGTCTGTTTCACGATGAAGAGGTGCCGCATGAGGTACACGGGAAAATAGTGAATCCCGAGGACGAGTGCCGGAAGAACAATCGTGGAGGAAGGGCGATCGCCGAAGAGTGCCGCAGACCAGACAGAGACGGGCGTGTAGATATGAAACAGATCGAAGTACGAAAGCGCACGCACAACCGGATTCACTGCATAGACACCCACGACAATGATGAAAAGCCAGTGCGGCGTTTTGCGGAGAATTTCCGACAGAAGCCCCCCGCAGATAATGGCAAAGAGCGAAGCAGCCACCGAAAGCATAACGGAATTCCTCAGAGCGGAAAGTAGCGCTGCATCCCACATACCGGTGATGCCACTCGTGGAGAGGGCCAGCGTTACTGTGAAATTCCGGTCGATGCTCAGAAGCGGCACCACGAGAATCAGCCCGAGGAGCAGTACGGACAAAACACAGAAGAGAACATTCAGCGCATGGATTCCGGCAAGCACGGTACGCATACCCGCGTACTCTAACGCTTGCCTCCGAAAACGGCACGGATTATTGTAAACCCCCGCTTACTTCCCTCCTCCGTTGTATGAAAAAGCTCCTCATCGTACTTCTCGCCTTCTGCGTCATAGGTACTGGATATTTCGCCCTTTCACGCGATGCAGCAGATACCGGCCCCAAGGAGCTTACGGTGCTTTCGTGGGACGACTACATCGGTCCCAACACCATCAGTGACTTCGAGAAGGAAACCGGCGCAACGGTGACCTATGAGGTGATCAAGAGTAACGAAGAGGCTCTCGCACGCATGAAGTCCAACCCTGGTGTCTACGACGTCATCGTCGTCTCGGATTACATGGTCGATATCATCAAAGCGGAAGGAGGCGCAAAAATGCTCAACAAGAAAAGCCTGAAGAATCTGGCAAATATCGGTGATGCGTTTCGCGGCAAGTACTTCGATGAGAAGATGGAAGTGAGTGTCCCGTATGCGTTCGGCACCACAGGCTTTGCCGTAAATACGAAGTACGTTAAACAAAACGTGAAGACCGAAATTATTTCATGGAAGGAGCTAAGCAAGCCCGAGTACAAGGGCAAGATCGCCATGATCGACGACATGCGGTATGTGCTGGGATCTGTACTGATGGAACTCGGCTACAGTCCAAACACGGTGGATCCAGAGGAGATTGCTGCAGCAGTAGACCTCCTGAAGTCTGTGATGCCCAACGTCGCAAAGATCACGGAGAGCAGCCCCATCGATCTCATAGTTAATGAAAATGTCTGGGTCGCCTACGCATGGAGCGGCGATATCCTCCAGATGCACACCCAAAACGCAGCTATCGAGTACAAGATCCCCGATTACGGATCGCTGACCTTCCTCGACAACATGCTGATCCCCGCAGATGCTCCCCACAGCGACCTTGCACACCGTTACATCGATTTCATCCTCCAGCCGGAAGTCTCCGCTGCGATTACGGAAGAAATCCAATACGGCAACCCGAACGTAGCCGCAATGTCGATGATCTCTCCGGAAATCCGCGAAAGTCCCATGGTGTTTGCCGCAGAAGAAACAATGGCCAAACTCGAGTACATCAAAGATATTGGCGACGATATCGCGCTGTATGAAGAGGCGTGGGAGAGCATCAAGCAGTAAATTCTGAGAAGATTATTCTGCACTACATAGCAATGTCACCCTGAGTCCGCGGTGTCACCCTGAGTCCGCGGTGTCACCCTGAGTCCGTCGAAGGGCGACACCGCGTGTCTATGGTTCGACGAACTCACCATGACACACTTTCCATCAAAGAAATATTTTCAGGAAGCAGGTATCCGCCAGTGATCCTTCACCACCAACCGAATCTCCCCTTGAGCCGGAATGGCTCCGGCAGCAACCAGCTCGATCTCTGCATGCCCGAGACCGATGTGGGTAAAAGTTACGCCATGAATCAGATATGTCCGCTGCGATGTAATGGATGAACGGTCTATTGCCAGAACCAATCCTGCATCTGCCTCCTCTTGTGAAGCCCAACGCGCACTGTGTGCCCAGAATGCGAGCAAAGCATGCGGATCGGCATTGGCTTCCCTGCCCACAATACGGAAATGTGGTGACTCCGGCGGCACGACATTCTCCACACCGAGCGTCCATGCGGCACGCAGGGAATCGGGGCGCCAGCTACTATCGCGCGTCGGTGCAAAGTCGATGACCCCCTGATCGTCCATTAGAAGCACACGGTCGCAGAATTTGCAGAGCAACGGGAAATCGTGACTTACAATCACCGTTGCCCCACTGCGCTTTGTCCGCGCAAGAATGTAGCCACTCGTCACCGCCTCGAAGAGATGCCCAATCCCCTGAAACGGTTCATCGAGAAGCAGAATCTCGGGGTCCATCATCAGACACCGTGCGATCTCCGCACGCTTGCGCTGTCCGCCACTCATCATCCGCGGAAGCTTGTGGAGGTGACGGTCGATTTCCAGCTCAGAGAGAAGAGTGGCATATGCCTTCTCCCATGCCAGCAATTCCTTGGGCGACTTGCTGCAGCACGCAAGCCCCAATTCGATGTTCTGGCGGACGGTACTCTCTTCAAGAAGACAGTCCGCCTGCGACATGTAGTGCACGCGTTCGGAGGCAAAATGCTCACGGATCTTTTTGAGATACGTCGTTTTTCCGGATCCGGACTTGCCGAAGATCCCGAGGATCTCTCCGGAAGGAAGCTCCATCGCAGGAACTGAAACCGTGAAGGTTTTGTGCTGTACCGAAACGGCGGGGAACTGGAGGGGGGCAGGCATCGATACGCTCAATATATACCGTCCAAATCCACTTTTGTCAGCAAAAAACTTTGGTCAGATTTTCCACGACAAGTATTTGACATAGTCACATCAACATATTTTAATGCGTTCATGTCCGATAAGACTCCTGACGGCACTCCAGATGATGCTCCTGAATCTTCCGATGGAACACCCAGCGAGTTCGGTCTTGGAAAGCTTTTCTATGGTTCACGGGATATGGATAACGGCGGTATAAGAGTGGATTCCGTACACCCCGCGATGCGCATTGGTGATACCGTCTACGCAATTGCACGTGAAACTCAAGAAAGAGGAACTGCTTCAGTTGGGTTTTCGAAAAGATTCGCCTCCAACTGGGCTAGGGCTTTCGGCAAAACAACAGAGCAAGAGTAATACATCACGTCACCACCTTCTCCAAAACTTTTTCGTCTGCGGCAGTACGCAGCTCCATCCCGATCCTCTCCCCTACACTCATGCTTTCGCCGTAGAGATACCGCGAGTACGGCGTAGCAAATGTTCCCGGAGAACCTGGCATGCGGAAGCTAACATCGAAGATGACGATGTCCTCTTTACCGTCTTCCGTAACCACCGCTCCTTGTAGCGCAAATGGCCCGATGATCCCCTTTCCCGTCGGATCGATACTTTTGGGAAGCTTTTTGCACTGAGCAACGAACTTCTCCCCGAGCTCAAACGCCTTCTCGAGAATCGATTCTTTGACGGTCACCGCAATGTGCCCCGTCTCTACCATCTTCACCGGCGTGAACTGCTTCGCCCATGCTTGATCCTCCGCCATCATCCGGAGGAAGCCGTCGAGATTGGTCTGCCTGCGGGTATCTGTTCCCAGCAATTCCAGCTCTCCCGTCAGTGGCGAGTAAAAGAAGTTGAAGTTTACAGGAGCTCCGACAATGAACTCCTCGATCATCGCCCCCTTGAGACTTTCTTCCGTAATCATGCCCGAGGCGATGTGCTGAGCCACGCGGTCTTCATAGTCTGTGGCTGATGCGAGGAAGAATCCCCGCTCGTAACTGCGCTGCGCTTCTCTGGCCTTCACGATCACCATGCGCCCGAGGTCGATATCTTTGTAGGACTTATAGGATTTCGGCGTACGGATACCAGCATCGCGTAGAAGGTGCATCTGGTTATACGGTTGATCACGCTCTTCCAGTTTGAGTAAATGCCGTGACCCAAAAATCGGAAGAGCGAACTCCCCTTCAACCTTTGCGTAGTCACTGAAGTACACCCAGAAGTATCTACTATGAACAAAAATTGTGTTCATCTTTTGGAGCTTCTCTATATGCTTTTTCTGAAGAATATCCTCAAATTTATCGATGACGATCGTCTCATCGATGCAGCCAAGCATGTCACCCTGAGCCTGTCGAAGGGCGACATGCGAACCCGTGCCATGGTTCGACAAGCTCACCATGACACTACTTTTCCTTCTTTTAAAATACTTCTCATACGTCTTCTCCCTCCCCTTCCTCGCTATACACACAGTTCCAAATCCGTGCTTCTTACATCCATGCGCGATATCGAGAGCACTGTGACCGCCAAGCATGCCGACCGAGAGATGCTTCTGGTCGTAGCCTTTAAGAATGGAAGAGAGATCCATAGAGGGATGGTACCGTTTTTTCTGAGACAATGTTAACTCTCCGTGGAAGGAGCTACTTTCGGGGTCTTTCTGCTGCGCCGTGTATTTCTCCACTCAATCTTTGGATCACCAAGAACCTGCTCGGCAGCACGGACATCATGCGGAAAATACTCTCTTACAAAATGACGCATAGTCTTGCATGCCAACTGCGCTACACATCGGAATCGGGTATCTATACCGATCTGAAGAATCTCGAGCGCTGCATTCCGATTATACCCAAGCAGCACTGCGCACGCATCATGGATCTCTGTCGCAGTCCGCTCATCGGCGAGCCGCGCACGGGTGGCTGCATCCGCATCGCGCAACTCTGAGGCAAGCCCCGCATCTCCGCGATCAGCAGCGCTGGTACTTACAAGAAATTCTCCTCGTCGTGTGGGCATAAATGGATATTACTACATGTATTTACTATAAAGCAAGGTTTTGGCAGTGGTATCAGGATTCCAGAATTTTTCGTGCCTCCCCTACAAGTCTTTCGTGATAAAAACCGCTGCGCATATCGATAAAGTTGGCAACGGCCAGTTTTGCCTTGGAAGAATCTGAAGCCTTTGCGGCAGCGAGAGCGATGCTCGCATTTTGGGGTGTGGAGAAGCAGATCCAGTCCAACGTAGATGCAACTTCTGTTTTGGTCTTTCCTTTTATCGCTGCAAGTAGAGCCGCACGATTTTCTCCGGCTGCAATAATACTCTTCGCAAAATCAGGATCGACATCGTCGTATCGATCGGTATTCGTAACGTTGGGATCGCGAAATTTTGCCATGGGACGGCATTGTAAGTACGTCGCAGAGGAATGCAACAAGACAGCAGCGATTATCGGAAATCCATGTTCTCGTAGCCCATCTTCAGTAGCCTCTGAAAGGCAGGCAGAAGGAGGTGGAAACAGGCAACGCGATTCCCCTCGCCGCCTGCATACATACTGACAATGATCTCCCGCATGATGCCTTCCTGCCTCAGCGCAAGTGCGATGTCTGCATCAAACTCCAGCGGAGTC
Organism: Candidatus Peribacteria bacterium; assembly: GCA_943354555.1. GTDB lineage: Bacteria > Patescibacteriota > Gracilibacteria > Peribacterales > Peribacteraceae > 2-12-FULL-55-11. The sequence continues at coordinate 7,474 of CALRCM010000040.1, forward strand.
TTTGTTTTTTTGAAATCCGAACAATCGTTACCGTTTTCTCCGTATGTCCTGCGCAGACGCTCATCTGCCCGCTGCCTGTACTCAGCATAGCCATCATCACCCTCCTGTAGCATTTCATCGCGCACTTCAGATCCAAATACATACATAATGAAATTATTCATTACACACGAAAGTATGGCATTGGGTCCCGAGCAAAAAAGAATGTTTTCCATTTCCGCCTTCAGCACCTGCAAAGAGCATGCGAGATGACGCTGACAAAGATCGAGCATCTCCTCTGTACCGCGTGTAGTAGTGACCGCACCTGCAAACCTCTGGCGATAGTGAACAATTTGCGGAGCATTTAGGGGAAACATTGTTGCGAGAAGCCTCTCGGAAAATGTGCGAAACTGGAGAATAATTTCCTCGATGCCATCAGCAATATGTCCTTCCAGCAAAGACGCCTCCACCGGAGAAAGTCCAAGGGTCAGGTACCCATGAAGCAGCTTCCGCAACGACGCATCATCGGTCTCAGGACCGGCCTCCAATGGGGGCAGGGGCTCATTCACTTATATATAATGAACTATCCAAGTATTTTTGCAAGTTTTCCCTGTTCTATCGCAAACTTGATCTCCCGGGCGATTCTCCTACCAGTAGACATAGGCTCATCATATTTCAGCCAGCTATACGGCGACCCCATCGTAAAGGGATTTGTACCTGCAACGATCCGCGCGGAGATTTCGAAAACAAAGATTTCGAGCTTGCGTGTGACGATGCACTCCAAACAGAAAGGCCCGAAAAGACCTTTGCCCGCTTCGAGTTTTTTACTCTCCTCTACAACGCGCTCTCCCATGCTGAAGAATGCAGGAAGCAGGGACTCGCGGATAACGACGGGAATATTACCGACGATGGTATATGACGTGTGAATGTTGGCCGCGAGCTGATCCTCCGCGCGAATGCGGCCGATACTGTCTGCATTGCTTTCGTAGCGTTTGTCGAAGCTCATAATCTCCAGTTCCCCAGTGAGAGCTGACTGGAAGTAGTGCGCGTAAATGGGAACACCGACGATGTACTCCTGCAAAGCAAAGTCATTCTGCTCCGGATACTTGCGGTTTTTCACTTCGTAAAACTGCTCGGGACTCTTGGCGATGAAGTAGCCAAATCCTCCTCCAGCTCCGTGGAATTTCACGATCACGGGCTTCGCAATTTCTTCAGGAGTGGCAAAAACATGAGGAAGCTTTAAGCCCGCTGCCTGAAGCCATTTACGCTCCATGGTACGGTTACTCTCCCACTCGAGAATCTCCTTCGTACCGAAGTACATGGCTCGCATATTCTTCACGCGGTCGTGACCCATGTAGGCAATGAACGAGCCGTGCGGAATGATGATCGCCTTACGCTTGATCAGCTCATCTTCGATGGACTCCCATTCACTCCAGTCATCGACAAGAATGATCTCATCGGCAACACCGTAACTCTTGTACGCCCGCTCTGTCCCCTTTTTGCAGACGACAAGATTGCGCATTCCTTCCTGTCTGGCACCATGCAAAATCTGCAGCGCTGTGTGGCTTCCCATCGTCGCAATGACGTAGTCGGAAGGGTTACCGGATGCCTGCGAGGATGATTGCTTCTTTTCCATGGTATTTCGTGAATGGTAGCAGAGAATAGGAGGATGGTTCAAGGTTTTTTATAAGAGTCCTAAAGAAGAAGCAAAGAACAGATGCTAACAGCATGGACAGATGCACAGCGTCTTCCCCTCTCCCGACGGGAGAGGGACAGGGAGAGGGGGTCAAAAAATTGTATAGCTGACATGAGATTCACTACACCATCGGCGACCCCCGCCCCCTAACCCCCTCCCGTCGGGAGGGGGAACCCAAGCCACTCCAAATCGGATGTTTTGTGCTATAATGACTGAAATGAAGCGCCTCCTCTCCTTTCTCGTCCTCGCACTTATTCCCGTCGCGATTCTCGGGTCCCTGCATCCGGAGCGCCTGACCTCGGCACCGATCCCCGAGGAACGCTATGACTCCACCTACGGAGCGGACATCGTCGCATTCGTCCGCGACGGTTGCCCGCACTGCGCGGCATTCGAAGCATTTGCACTACAAGAAGGATGGAATGTGGAATACCACGAGATCACGGAGATCGGGTCGCCGGAACTCTTCGCCGAAGTCCAGGAGCACGCTCCCGCTCTCCAGCAGGGCGTGCCTACGATCATCATCGACGGAAAAATTCTTCAGGGGTACGACACCGACATCACGACCGGAGTACATCTGCGGAAACTCTATGATGAGTGCCGAAGTGCGACAGGCGGATGTCTCTCGTTTGAGGAATTCCTCGACGGACCGGATCGCAGTGTCGAGGTGATGAGTGCGGCGAATGCCACCTGCACTGAGCATTGCGAGACGGATACGGGAAAATATACGCTTAATCTCTGGTTCATCGGGCCGGTGGATCTCACGGTCATGTCTCTCCCGATGCTTAGCATCCTCCTTGGCTTCCTCGACGGGTTTAATCCCTGCGCGATGTGGGTGCTCATTACGCTGCTCACCTTGCTCATCAACACCCACGACATGAAGAAGGTGTGGGTAATCGGCGGTACGTTCCTCTTCGTGAGCGGTGCCGTGTACTACCTCTTCATCGCTGCATGGCTCAATGTTTTCCTGCTCATCGGCTACAACATGTGGGTCCAAAAAATCATCGGACTTGTGGCCATCGGCGGCGGCGGTTTTTACCTCTATGAAGCCTTCGGCAAAGACCCCAACCAGTGCAAGGTGACCAATCTCTCGCGGCGCCAGAAGACCATCGCACGGATGAAGGAGATCATGACGTACTCGGCCTGGCCCGCGATGATCCTTGGTGTCGCCGTACTCGCAGTCTCGGTAAATATGATCGAACTCGTCTGTACTGCAGGACTCCCCGCGATCTTCACGCAGATCCTCGCGTTTAATAACGTGACTGATGCCGCCCGCTACGGCTACATCGGGCTCTTCATCCTTATGTACATGATCGATGACTTCGTGATCTTCGGCATCGCGGTCTTCACGCTTCACGCAACCGGCCTCACGACAAAGTACAGAAGGTTCACGCTGATCTTCGGCGGAGCGCTCATGTATACACTCGGGATACTGTTGATCTTCTATCCTGAGGCGCTGACGTTTGGTTAGCGCTATCAACCGCGTTGACATTTGCATAGGACTGCAGCCAGAACCCTTCGACAGGCTCAGGGCAGGCGGCTGCTCCCGATCTGCTTTTACCT
>CALRCM010000041.1 GCA_943354555.1 Candidatus Peribacteria bacterium
ATGCGAGCCAGTGCGCAACGAATTGCAAAGTCATGAGAGTGTCTCCAGTCTTGTGAAAAAAGTTTGCCGAGTGAAGTTCCCCAACTTCAATGTCAAAGATCGGCAGATCCTGATGCAAGTATTCCTACGAGGAATACACGCTATAGATCTAATACGATTTCATATTCTTTCCCATATCTAGTCAATCATTATCAACGGCTTTATGGCATGGGGATGGGACTGAAAAAGCACCATGCAGTCTATACTTCCATCATGCCTTTGGCCGATCTCATTATCACCGTAGCACTCCTGGTACTCCATACACCAAGTGCACATGCGCAAAGCATCGTCGACGTCTCTCCAACGCGAACACTTACCACAGAGCAACAATCAAAAAGGGCAGATCTCACAGACATGGGGGCAGTCGTCCTTTCAGGAGCCGGTGAAAGTCTGACACTCACCTACTCCTCCGCCGCAGAGCTCCTCTGCGGTACGGGACCGCTACGCACAGATGGTCTCGGTGATCCGCAAGATCTGATCCACTTCACACTACCATCAGGAGAGAACACTGCCCGGATCGATCTCAGTATATCCTCCGGTTGGGCACCATGGACGCAGCAGTACTACTTCTCGTGTCTAGGGCCAGCAGGCACGCGGGTGGAATTTGGCAAAGTGACATTCACACCGGCAAAAATCTCCACTCTCCTCACTGCGGCGGTACGACATGTAGGGATTCGCGAAGAATTTCAAGTGGCTACAACACACACGCTGCGCGGCTACCGCATCACCGGCATCCCCCTCGGCGCACTCATCCTTCTCCCATGCCTTTTAGCAGTCTTCGTCCTGCGCAAATGGAAGAAGCAGCAGGCACTTCTCCCCTGCCTCGCAGTCCTCCTCATAGGAATGCTGCTCTACCAAGTGTGGTTCAGCATCGATCTCCTGCGGTTTACGTCATCGCACCTTGCACGATGGAATCACGATGGCACCTACGAATCGCTGGGCGCGGTACAGAGCATAGCCCAAGAGATCCGGAAGGAATCAAAGCAAACAGGAAAGGCTCCCTCCGTCTTCGTCTGCACAAGTGAACCAGATTTCTTCACGAAAGCTCTGCGGTACTTCCTGTACCCAGCAGCAGTGTCCATTGCCCCCGAGGATGTTCCCGTAAGCAACTTCATCGTCGTAAAAAATCAGCCGCAGTGGCACGAAGAGAAAGGCATACTCACGTGCGGCAGGATAGAGGGACCAGCACGTCGCCTACAGGATTTCCCAGACGGAACCGTTCTCTTCGCAACCTTCCCATGAAGTCCCTCACGTTCCTCTTCATCCTCCTACTCCTCTGCACCGAAGGGTGGCTCATCGGTTCTTTCGTCCTGCGGGAACGTAACCACGCGCTTCTAGGAGCACTCGCACTGCCGATCGCTGCAGTGAGCAATGTATTGCTCATATTTCTCTGTACCGTCTTCGGTATTCCTCTCACTGCTTTACTTCTCTTGATCGGCCATATCGTTATCATCGTCATCGCTCTGGTACTCAGACAAAAGTGTTCCAATCTCCCCTCACACTCTTCACCCGCTATTCCGATACGCCGATCAAGACCACTTCTCATCTACCGGTGCATCTGCTCAGTACTCCTAACCATTGTCTTTATGTTTAGTGCCACACACGCGCTTGTGCTGCATTCATTTTCTATCGACAGTTTCACAAACTGGACCATGCGTAGCCGCGCCTCCTTTGAAGACCGTGCTATTGCACTGGACACTACAGAAGAACGCGGAGTCGCCAAGCCGCAGTACCCCATCCTCGTCCATAGCCTGCAGATCATGGCCAATCAGGGGGGAAAGTGGAGTGATAGAGCAGCAAATGCCATCACCTTTCTCCTGTCGTGGACATCGCTCCTCGCGGCATTTCTTCTTATGCGCCGCCTGCGGGGGCTGGATGCCGCACTGACAACACTTACGCTCGTTGCAGGAATCCCTCTCATTGCAATCCACCTTGCCCAAGGCTACGGCGATATCCACCTCACGACCTATCTCATACTTTCTCTGCTTTCACTCGCCCTCTACGACGAAACAAGTGAGAGACGGTGGTTGGTACTCTCCGGCATCTTTACACTCGCGGCGCTCTGGACAAAGTCCGAGGGCATATTCTTCGGCTTCCTCCCGTGGGCGGCTCTCATCCTCATCATGGCAAGGCGCAAGCACACAGAAAGAGAATGTCTTACAGTCATCGCTGTAACGTTCCTGATCTTCCTTCCTTTCCTTCTCTTCCTGCATGGAAAGGGTCTCGGCTTTACACCACATGATTCCGATAACTCACTAGAATGGCACCCCGAAGGTATTACCGCATTCTTTTCTGCATTGCTTCGCTTTGGTTCACTTGGAGCAACCTGGTACCTCGCGCCCAGCGCTCTTGTTCTTTTGGCTTGCTCTCCAAAGCACCCCGCCGTGCAGCGATCTGCATTCCCCTTTCTCCTTTGGGGTATAGCGATCCTCCTCATGAACGCCATGATCTACCTCTGTACGCCCAACATCGCCTTCCTCATCAACGGACAATCCTTCGCTCGGCAGATGATGCCTGCTTCGGCACTGCTGCTTACCGCACTAGTACTGATGATTCGGTGGGAGAATGATGTATCGCGAAGCAAGCTATGAGCAATTCGGCGTGAGAGCTTGCATATGACACACACCGGTGATACACTGGTGTTACACTTTTATTTTCCTATGCCTACCTCCAAGAAGCGCCTCAATCTCACGCTCCCAAAGCACCTTGCAGTGTTTTTGAAGAAGATCTCGCTTCGCGATGAAATGCCGCAGGCAGCGAAGGCGTTGGAACTGATTGAGCGAGGGTTGGAGATGGAAGAGGGAGAGCTTACTAAGGAATTTGTCGCGGAAGTGAAGCGCCGTGTCAAACACGACAAACTGATCCCAGCCGAGGAGGTTTTCAAAAAATTATGGTAAAAATAGCTTTCCGAGCTTCAGCCGAAAAAGAATTGGATCGGCTTCCTCGTGCGCTACGAAAGATGCTTCTTGCATGCTGTAAAGAAGTATTTGACGATTGGGCCATAGGCAAAACTCTGTCGGGATCTCTGTCCGGTTTTCGTGTGCATGGTTCGACTTCGCTCACCACAAGTCGTACCGGCATGTATCGGATCATCTATGAAGTCAAAGAAAGCTCTCACATCGAAATCGTGGCCATTGGACATCGGAGAGATATCTTGAACGTATGAAGAAGAGATGAAAAGATTCTTATGATACGAATTCTTCAAACTTCCCCTTCTCCATATCATCGATGATATGGTCGAGGTTCTTTCGGATTTGTTCAACGACTTGAGCATTGTTCATGGCCATGTTCATACCAAAGATCTTGTCTTTCTTCAGACGGATGAGCACGGGAACAATCTTCTGACTCTCTGTGACAAGGAAAACAATCATGCGTGCATCCCCCTTTTTTCCGATGCGAACTTTGTAAAACCTCGTGCCTTTCAGCATGGACTTCGTTTCGACTGCCAAGCCCTTCTCTACTTTTTTCGACCCTTCCAAAACATCATCCAGCGTCACCATGCGACGGAGAGTGGCTAATTCATGCCGAGCGATGTACTGCGTCAGTATCACCATGCTAGCGCAGAAGTTTTGCGAGTTTCTTTGCCTTCACATTGATATCTTTATCAGCAAATACCAATTCCTCAACCTCCGGTTCCTCTGACACATCGATACTCAATGCGATCTTCCCATCCACAAAGCCTCTCATGGCGTATATGAGAAGTGCCTTGAGCGTAATGCCTTGGCTTTTCGCTTTCTCGAGAGCTTTATTCTTCAGTGTTTCCTCAGTAGTGAACGATACTTGGGTCAACATGGTGCATTGGGTAAATTATTAATAAACTATTTTTAGTATAGCTTAAAAGTAGTTCCCAAGCAATAGCGCCGAGGACTACCAGAAGAGAGAATATTGATGGTAGCACGGGGACTAAAATATCATACTTAGTTGTCATGGAGGTGAACATGGCCTCAGTAAGAGCACTTACGCTCATTCAGCGAGTATCTCTGGGTGTCGACGCAACAATACAAATGCAATACATTTATCGCATGATTTCTACTGTATGGAAAAAGAATACGTCGAAACGCAGAATTGTTCTTTGGGCTAGCTTCATTTTTCTGTTATTGCTACAACAATTAGGGTCGTATGTGCCTGATACATTGTCTGCCCTCTATGCAACAATCGTTGTTTTGCCAACGTATTTTTTACTTCCCGTAGCCAGTTTTCTCATCGGTGTTGATGCTTGGATCTTTCTTAAACATAGATTCCCACTATTTTCAGCATACTTCCTTCTTTTTTTTATTCCTGTATTCATAATAGTAGCATTCGTGACAGAAGGTCTTGCTCTCTTGTTTGCACCTGTCGCAGTGCCTCTCCTGTGCACCCTACCGACCGCAGATATTCTATTCAGATCATTCAAAGGAATACAGAAAATTAGTAAGTTTGAGCTTGCTATGGGACTGCTTGGACTTTTATTGATTGTTGCATCTCTTTTCTTTTTGCCGTTTGTAACATCATCTGGTGGATATCTTATGTAATTCACAGGCGATCTCAGGCTTCTGAGCCCCTTGCGATTTCTCGCATAGATTAATGCTCTTCAAGATAAAATTTCAGCTGTTTCTTCAAAAATCTCCACCCCGAACCGCTTTTGAGAAACTTCTCTCGTCCGAGCGCATCCATCTTATTCACGTACGTTTCACAATAGATAAGTTTCCATTTCGCCTCTTTGGCCGTGGAGATGTTCTTGTGGTTGTTGTGTTCGTTCAGCCGACGTTTTAGATCGGTTGTGTAGCCGATATACCAAGTGCCTTTTGGTTCGCCTTCGAGGAGATAGACGTGATACATGGTAAAGAATTGTAGCAGAGAGTACACGAGATTCTCAGTCGTTGAAGCCACGTAAAGCTCACTTCGTTCGCCACGTGGCACGTAAAATCGCCTAAATATAATGGCGGCGCCACGTGATCGCCGAAAAGCGCCTCAGCGCTTGAGGCGATTTTACGTGGTGTCACGGGCCGGGATTGAACCGGCGACCCCAGGCTTATGAGTCCTGTGCTCTACCAACTGAGCTACCGTGACATGGACAGATTATGAATGAGGAATTATTAATGAGGAAGAGAATTCCACAGTATACTCATGCCAATGCCCACAACACTACTCTGCTTACACGGCTGGGGTGGCTCCAAAGAATCCTTCACGGAGCTCCGCGAAGGTTTGCAGGGCACAGATATTACGATCCTTACGCCCGATCTTCCGGGATTCGGCGATGAACCGGAGCCAAAGGAACCTTGGACGACAGATGATTATGTGGAGTGGGTGGTGAAGTGGTTTCAAGCAAACAAACCCCCTCTCCCTAACCCTCTCCCGTCGGGAGAGGGAAAGATGCGACTCTTCATCTTGGGCCATTCCCATGGAGGACGTATTGCACTGAAAATCGCATCACAGGAATTACTTCCGATCGATAACCTCTTCCTCTGCGCTGCTGCTGGAGTCAAACATCCAAGGCACATCAAAAGAATTTTCGGTCTCACGCTGGCAAAAGCTGGCAAGTTTCTTCTGCGGATTCCCGGATTAAAGATGCTACAACCCATCGGAAAAAAACTCCTCTACAAACTCGTTCGCGTGCACGACTATGAAAAAGCTTCACCGATCATGCGTCAGACGCTCATCAATGTATCAAAGGAAGATTTGAAACCGCTGCTCCCTAGTATCAGGATTCCTACAGACATTTTCTGGGGCGAAGACGACCGTATGACGCCCATAGGAGATGCGCATGTAATGCACACACTCATTATGGGGAGCCGACTCCATGTTTATCCGGGAGTGCGGCACGCGGTTCACCGAGATCGGGCATGGGAGATTGCGCAGCTGGTGCACTCTGCTTTGCAGTAGTCATGCCGATCTTCGCCGCACGACGGATCTGATTCCAGTGAAACTTGGCGATATCCGCAGAGGTTTGGTTAGCGGAATCTTTCAGGTCCGGCACACGTTCCCGCAGCGACAGTGGAATAGTCTCTCCCCGCTGCAGTCCTTCAGAAAAGTTTAGAGGGAAGTGCTCAGAGAAAAATGCTTCGATTTCTGCAGGGGGTGGAGTGGTGTTTTTCATGGCAGTACTCCATTGGACGTCCCAAACGTACTGTGCTCTGCCCTGAACATCCTGGCATACAAGACCAATGTGCGGCACAAGTATGGCCATTGCTCCATCTGGAGCGATGTAGCAGCTTGAAAATCTGTCTGCCGTTGGGCCTCCCGTATTCTGGCTTCGGAAGTGTTCTCGAAGACGTTTAATGACTGCTTGAGGCATTTCCTGAAGAAAGGCATTGATTTCCCCCTTATCACCATACACTCCTGGCATATCGCTAGAGGAAACAAGAACATCTTCGCCATCAATGCCTACGCGCATTTCCTCAATGCCTTCACGAACAGGCTCTCCTTTGGAAGTAGTGCCCAAGCGGAACTTTGGAGCAAACGGAGAAAGAGGTTTTACATTCTCGGTATGTTGTTCCTTCCCTGAAAGAACTCCATTTGCACCAACACGTGCAACGATAGGAGGAGCATCCACGTCTTGTTTGGCAGCATGCTTCAGCTGAGGAAGGGCAATAGCCGCTGTTGCGACTGATAGAAACGCGGTTGCTTGAACAATTTTGCTTCGTACCGTACGTCGCAACGCGCCGATTTTAACAGGTCTACCCTGGCTATCCTGCTCATACGCACCAGGTGCAGCGTGCGAATTTATAAAACCCTCATCGGCATTGGGGATCTCATCTAGCAGACGCATGGAAATACTTTCCGCAGGTTCGCGTACGTCGCCAGCACTTGCATATAGATGCGTCGCCTCGAGAGCAGCAGGAACCGCCACACGACGTTGCACTGCGGGCTTGGAAAGGAAGTCCTGGTATTTCACCTGTTCACTTTCGCTCTGTGAGCTTGAAAGGAATTCTCTATGTAAAATCAGAGCAACTTCTTTCATCGTGGGTCTCCCGGAGGGCTGCTTGCACAGCATGCTCTTCAGGAGAGCCTGGAGAGTTGGATTTTGAATGACATCAAAGTTTGGGAAAGTATTCCTTTGTGCATTGATGATCTGTAGTGTCGTTTTGAAATGCTCAAATGGATGGGAGCCTGTGAGGCTTTCAAAGAGCATCATACCAAGGGCATAGACATCCACGGCCGCGGTGGCATGTTTCAAATCCTCAATCATTTCCGGCGCCATATACCGCGGCGTTCCCATGATGTCCCCCGTATTCGTCATCGTGACTTGGTCTTCATCATGCGCAATACCGAAATCAAGGATTGTGAGTTTGCCATCCGGACCAAGCTTGATGTTCTCGGGCTTAAGATCGCGATGCACAAGACCGCGTTTGGGAGCTTGAACTGAAGCAATGCCAGTATCCACCTTCGAGGTCTGTTTCTTCTTTTTTTTAAACAACTTTCTCCATCCGCTCCATTTTTCTTTCTTTTGGACATCATCCGAAATGATCGTCTGCGTTTTGGAAGCATCCTGGATAAAGGTCACAGTGTCTGATGTGGCATCGGCTGCCCCATCGAGACCGTGTACTTCCGCGATCGCCTCCGCAATGCCCATATATAGCTGCACTACCCACCGTTCAGGACGCACGATTTCCTGATGCATATCATAATTAAGAAGATCGTTAATCTCCGCAATGGTGTGTCCATCCACAAATTCCATTCCAAAATAGGGAACTTCCTCATCATCCGAGCTTTCAAAAACGATATGCGGTACAACAGACGTTTGTGCAAGCTTACGGAGTGCTTGTGGCTCCGTGCGGAAGCGCATGTGAAATTTCGTTGGATCGCTCGCGCCCCCCCTAGGATGTGCAATCTTCACAGCTATCGGCTTACCATCCACAAAACCACGAACAACGGATGCGAATCCGCCCCTACCCACTTCCTCACCAAGTAAGCATGTGCTTGACTCCTTGGCATCAGCACTTTGAAAAAAAGGAAGGGCATGTCTATTTGTAGGAAATCCATTTTTTCTCTTGTCCGTCATATGCGCCGCCGTACGCAGGACTTCCTGGAGATACTCGCGATTGCCTCCGACAATGCGATGGATATCCGGATCGGCGCTTGCGGAAACAAGAAGAGCATCGAGCAGGGAGTCCTCATCTGCATCCAGCGTAATATGTGGCTCCACCGCTTGGAGCACTCTGTCGAATACAGCGACCTTTGAAAGTGCGCTGCGCATTTGGTCAAACGTCGCATTGGTGACCTCGAATGCTTTTTGAGTGGTATGAGGTAAATCTGTGACCATCGCACCAACATCAGCTGCACACTCGTCCGTAGGAGGTGCTGGCGGAGCTGCTACGGAAGAATTTCCCACCATACTTATGCACTATACAATGCACAAGATTGATGTCAATATCGAGGGAGCTAACCAATCAGTGAAAGTCTATAGCTAAGGAACAATCCTAAGTTCTTTTGAACACACTAGAATGAAGCTGCCGAACTAGACACACAACTCACATTTGCAATACAAGCACTGTCATCGCAGTCCATCATTCCATCGCTATTATCATCAACACCATTGGAACAGTTTTCAATGATGGTAGACACGCTACTACTCGCTGCAGAGATGCATGCGGGAGCGGACATGCAAGCGATATCGTCACAGTCCTCAAAACCATCGCTATTGTCATCAACCCCATTGCTACAGTTTTCGACGATGGATGATACTGAAGACGTCGAAGCGGTGGCAGTTACAGGCACCACCGCAGGAGGAGCACTCGTTACCGGAGGCGTGCTTGAGGGAGGAGCAGTAACTGATGGAGGAGTGCTTGAGGGAGCCGTGGGTGCCATCGGCATCATCAGAGAAGCAGGCAAACTGGAAGAAGGACTGATGGGCACAGTACGCGTTGTGACATTCTGCACATCGGATACGGGGACGAGGAACGGAGTCGGCATTGCTTGCGCAGGGCTCTCTCCCCCCTCAAACTCCGGAGACAACTGAATGGTGTCACTGGTCCAGAGAGGCTCGACAACATCAAAAGCAGGGTAATCCTCCTCTGAAAATGTCGCAGGAGCCGCCGTGTGATCGCCAGACATAGTGAAGAACCGCTCATCGATACGAATCATGCCGGGCATGCGCATAGGTTGACCCAGAAGCGGCGTAAGCCACTGAGGGGAGGAGACGAAAATTTCAAGGATTCTTTCGGCATTGATGAAATCCGGAACGGCATTATCGTCCACATCGAAAGAGTCCAACTGCTCAATGGCAGCCGGTTCGGAGAAGAAATTGAGCGTGCTTCCGAGAAGATTTGCGGGACTCCCAAGGGCGATAGCTCCGCACACAAGACCTGCGTACGCGACCGTTAGCGTGATGACGAGTGATCTGTTCTTCATAGAGTGTATGTTGGTATTTGAAGATATTATACAATATTTATATTTTTTTAGCAATATCCGATCTACGCATACAAACAGCAATCCCAAGACAATTCTGTGCTCGAGTCGCTTTTTGAACTACTCTACTGGTGACTCCTGCATGCTTATCGCACTCACCGTCATCGGCAGCCTCTCCACGCTTTTGACCTTCTCTACTCTGTGGCAGATTAAGGAGTGGCGGTGCGACAGAATTTTTGATCATCTGCGAAGCGAGGGAGCACTGCGCCAACTCTCCGGCGTCCTGCGCATTCCCCTCCTTGCTGTCTGGTACACGGCAGGAGCGGCGCAGATCATTGCTGCGCAAACTGCAGTTCTTGGTTCACTTGCAACACTGGCAGCCCTGAGCATCATGCAACTAATCCTTCACAGGCAGCCGATGCCCGTCTGGACAGCGAAAGCAAAACTGATCGTCCTTCTTTCCCTTCTTCTCACACTGCTCGGCAGTACAGGAATCGCAGGCTATAACCCGCTGCTTCTTGCCCCCTTCGTCATCCTTCAACCTGCTGTCGTTGTCTGCGTATGGACGCTCCTTCTCCCGGTCGACATCTTTCTGAAACGAAGAATTCTCCGGCGCGCTGCCGTCCTGCGATCGCTCCATCCGGAGATCACCGTGATCGGCATTACGGGATCCGTGGGAAAGACCACCACGAAAGAACTGATTGCCTGTGCACTCGGTGAAGCGGCAATTGCGACTCCGGCATATGTGAATAGCGAGATCGGCGTTGCCAGATGGATCATCAAGAAATTTTCGGCTGTGAACATTGATCTGTCAGCAGCAAAGATTCTCATCATCGAAATGGGTGCCTATCGTATAGGGGAAATCGCAAAACTCTGTGCAGTTGCGCGACCAAATCTCGGCGTCATCACCTTCGTCGGATCGCAGCACATCGCGCTCTTTGGATCTCAGGAACGTCTCGTCAACGCCAAAAGCGAGCTCCTGAAAGCACTGCCTGCAAACGGACACGCATTTTTGAATGTAGACAGCGCACTCACCGCCGGCATGAAAAGCATATGCCCCTGTCCCGTGACGACCGTCAGCACGGGCGGAAGCAGCGACATGGAAGCGTTCGACATCGAAGAAACATCGCGGGGCATCAAGCTTCGCATCGGCACGACGGCATTCACTCTGCCGCTA
>CALRCM010000042.1 GCA_943354555.1 Candidatus Peribacteria bacterium
ACGCTGTGTGCCAGATGTTCCGATATGCGTGACCACAGATATGGATGGTCTCCACTAAAGGGCTTGTTCATAATCTTCTCCGGATGTGGCCCGATGGGAGCAAAGAAATTGAGTCGATTACGATCATCACGGAAGGAAATGAGTAGATGTTCTTCGTACTCGCAGTAGAGATGATGTTTCACTTCCGTCCAGCAGAGGATATTGGTGAAGGTAAGCTCCGAGACGGTGGGTGGGAACTGTGAAAGGTATTTATCGAAGAGTGGTTTTGCATCTATAGTGACAGGCTTGGAGTGCTGTAGAGCTTCGTTGAGCATGCAGACAGTATCGTGCAGGAGTGCACTATGAAGCCACCAAAGCCATGCATAGAATTTGACTATTACAAATAAAGTATTATAATAATACATACCTGGGAAGATCCCAGTGATCTTTCACAGCAGGGAGGCAATTTCCAAACTCATTGAAGAGAGGTTCCTGATCATGCTGACTGAATGCTTGCTGGTATGTGCGCTCTTTGGCGACCCGATGGCTGCCGAAGAGGTGCGGAAGGTTTCTCCGGCCGAAATTGTCTGGCTGGATACCAATCCATTCGACCGCGTGTATGCGGTCACGTTGTTCGATGGTGAAGAGCTCACCGACGAGCATCCGGCCGTCATGGCCATCGCTGCGATGGGCGTCATCGATGGGTACGATGTCAGACTCGATCGTGCGCGTATCGAAAGTACCGGTTTCCGGACGTACGAAGTCCGCGTGCCGTACAAGGTCCGCACCAAAGGACGACGCATCGTCGCCAAGCTCTGTATGGAACAGCGCCCGGCGCGGATCGTCTTTCTCGTCGAGTATCAGTTCCCGACGAACAGTGACGAGGCGACCATTCGGGCTGAGCAAGCTTTGAACCAGCTCGCTTATGAGCTTGGAAACATTGATGGAGTCATCAAGTTCCATCAACCGCAGGTGGCTATGCTCGATGGGCCTCGAGCCTGAGCGCCTCCCGACTCCGCTCTCTCCGCAAGGGGAGGGCGGTTTCGCTATGGAAAAAATTGTCGTGCTTCGATACGCGCCGCCGTGTCATGGTGAGTAGCCCTGAGCTCATCGAAGGGCGTATCGAACCACCACGGCGTCGCTACTCAGCATGACACTGTTGTTGTTTGCTATATCAGAGTTATTTTGCGACAGTCCATCCATGCACCTGCGTCGTTCTCTTACAGCCTTCTGTATGTTCGTGATGATGTTGCAGTTCGCACCATTGTCTTTTGCAGAGGGACTTCCTACGAATACGAAAACATCCACCGTCTTCATCGGACTTTATGATCGTGATGGTCACTTCACCGGATGGGGTTCGGGATTCTTTGTCGATGAAGGCATCGTCATCACTAACAAGCATGTCATCGAAGGGGCGCGCTACTATCGCATTTTCGCCACGAACAGTGACGGGAAGGTTGACCTGAACTGCTACAAGGATCTCACGAAGGCAGACATCAAGGTGAATCTCGAAGATGATGTTGCGTATATACGGGTCTACCTTTCCTGCGCGCACGGTATCGCAGAATTTTCCGACACCGATCCGCCGCTGGGATCGCTCGTGAGCGTTATAGGCTACCCCGACAGGGGATCGGTGAGTGCATCCCTCGCACTTTCCACGACGACAGGATCCGTGACCGGTATCACTTCCGGACCGTGGCTCAAGACCGATGCGTACGTACACTTCGGAAACTCCGGCGGCCCCGTCCTCTCTGGTGATGCGATCGTTGGTGTTGCAGTTGCTAAAGGTGTAGATCAAAGCGGGAAGTTCATCACGGGCCTTTTCATTCCAGTTTCCATTATCATCAAGGGTCTCGAGTATGCCAATGATTCGAGCTTCGGCTATGTACCCCGTGTGCGGAAGTCCGGCGCTGCAAGCGGTACAGCGCCAATAGTCGTACCCTTTGATTCTTTCAATCCCCAGAGGCTGGGAACTGTGGCTTCCAATGCGCAGTGTAAACAGAGCCTTGGACAGGGGGCGGAGTCTACTGGCTACGCAGGATGCCGATGCATCGCAAGTTATCATAGGGAAGAAAAAGAATGTCTTCCGGGTGCGCCAGGATGGAAAGATCCAGCCTTCCTCCCTCGTGTATCGAGTGCACGAAGCAGGGCTTTTTCATCATTGTCCTCTGTTGTGCGAAGGAAGCGGGTAAAGCAGATTCCGAAGAGGGCGGTGAAGAAAAGTGCAAAAAGTATTGCAACAAAGAGTGCAGGGAAATCCGCCAGTTCTAAAAGTTCAAGAATCCCGCGTTAGTTCGCAGCACTTGTGCCCGCTACATACCCTGTCGACCAGCAGATCTGCAGACTGAAGCCTCCCGATGGACGGTCAAAGTCGAGGATATCCCCCGCGAGGTAGAGATTCCGGATCTTCTTGGAGCGCATGGTTTTAAAATCCAATTCTTTGAGATCGATGCCTCCTCCAGTAACAACAGCTTTGTCTGTTCCCAGAAGTCCGGTCACGGTCATCGGCAGGTGTTTGAGAAGCTTTCCAAATGCCAGGCGGTTACTCCGCGTCAGTTGGTGAAGGGGGGTTGCTGGATCGATACCTGCAAGGAGTAACACTGCATGTGCAAGGCGTGGCTTGGTAATGAGACCTATATGGTTCTTGATCAGTTTGTTTTTCGACTCCTCAAATATTTCTACAAGCCAGCGGTCGAGAGCGCCGGCATCGAGAGAAGGGAAGAGATCAAGTGCGATGGTCACCGGCCCTCCTTCTAAAAGCGCGCCGATCTGCTTGCTCATATTCAGCACAAGCGGCCCGCTGAGGCCCGTACCTGTGAAGAGCATTTTTCCTTTCGCGGACGCAGTGCAGATTTTGTCCTGCCAGATTCCAAGCTTCACATTTTGCAGACTGATCCCTGCGAGATCTTTTGCCCACAGATCGCGGATGATAACGGGGACAAGTGCTACCGATGGTTCAGTGATGGTATGTCCAAGTGCGCGCAGCCAGCTAAATCCATCTCCCGTCGATCCTGTTTCAGGACGGGATTTTCCACCTGTAGCGATAATATAGTTTAGCCCTTCATCTTGACCTAAAGAGTGAACAACTTTTGTGATCAATGATCCATCGTATTCTATATGCTTTACCGTGCAGTCGGTCTTTACCGTGATGTTGCTTTTCTTCAGTGCACGTACCAGTGCAGCCAAGACATCCGCTGCATTGTCACTGACCGGAAATGCACGCTGGTCGGCTTCGATCTTGAGCTTGAGTCCGCGTGACTCGAAGAAATCCCATGTCGCCTGTGCATCATACTGCGCAAACGCAGAGTGCAGTGCTTGACCTTTCTTTCCGTACTTGGTGACGAGTCTGTGTGCATCGAACTCGGCGTGAAGAATATTGCACCGCCCGCCTCCTGTGATAAGCAGTTTTTTTCCGAGCGCAGGATTCTTTTCCAGAAGCAGCACCCGTGCACCGAGCTCTCCGGCTCTCGCTGCGGCCATCATGCCGGCAGGCCCTCCGCCGATGACGACGACGTCGAAGTCCATAACATGCCTAGAGTAACAGGAGATGAAGGGGATGTTGCCCTAAGGTGACGGTTTTTATATTGAAGGAGTAAATATATGATAGGCAGGATGGGACTCATGAAAAAACATTTGCAGATAATCAACCAATCCCTCGTAAGGGTTTTCGGTGATGCAATAGCAGGAAAGAAGATGATGGAGCTGGGTGATCAATGTATGTTGCCTGAGGCAGGATGGGAGATCGATGTGCAGACAGGAAAGGAGTACTTTGCCGCTATAGGATTTGAGCATGTATCGGTTGATTTGAATGCCGAACATGGAGCCTTGCCATATGATCTCTCTTTACCAGTTTTGCGCGATGATTGGATCGGTGCGTTTGATGTTCTTACAAACTTCGGGACATCCGAGCACGTGGAACCTTTCAATGCGCAGTATGAGTGTTTTCGTACTATGCATCAGTGGGTCAGGGTTGGAGGAATATTTATCCACTTCGTTCCGGATATCGAGGCACTTGAACGTGATGGTGCGTGGAAGGATCATTGTCGCTACTACTACTCCGGTGCATTCTTCAGCATGCTAGCGCGGGAAAATGGCTATACAATCATCAGTCTCGAGTTCATCGATGGACTTGTCGCTATAACACTTTGTAAAGAGAAGGACTGCCGATTCATGGGGGATAGAAGTCTTTTCCTGAAACATATCGCACGCAGATCCACAGGGTATTGTTATCCGAGGATCAATGACCACAGAGCTTTATGGAAACGTAGAGCTGCGATGATTCGACAGGTGTTCTTTGCACGGTAGTGTGCAAGTCATGTCATAGAAGTTTGTCATCGGTATTGCCGGCGTTGCACGTTATTGACACTGCATGCTATGCGGGCCATCCTTTCAGGTATGGCAGAGACAGCGGATACGCTGGCTATGCGGTTGGAGAGGCCCAGTGGGTCTCCGGGTGGGACTGCGACTGTGCAAGGGAGAAGGGAGTTCATTCGTTCGCTTGCAGGTCTCTACCTTGGCGCGCGCATTGTCCGTGCCGAAGAGCCGACTGGGA
Source organism: Candidatus Peribacteria bacterium (assembly GCA_943354555.1). Taxonomy (GTDB): domain Bacteria; phylum Patescibacteriota; class Gracilibacteria; order Peribacterales; family Peribacteraceae; genus 2-12-FULL-55-11. The sequence continues at coordinate 4,532 of CALRCM010000042.1, forward strand.
CATCGCCTGTCTCTTCAGTGCTTCGTAAAAAGGGCTCGATCATCATTGCCGGTGGTGGGCCGCACAAGGGACCGATTGACGATGCATTTACCCTGCGGGCAGGAAAGCGTGTTGGCATTATTACGACAGCAAGTGGCCATGCCGGTACGAAGAAAACGAAAGAAGACATTCCCTACTACTGGATGACGCCTCCAGAAGGAGTGGAAGTAGATCTACTGCACCCCAGTGATCCTCGGGATGTCGATGATCCATCATTTGCCGATTGCATCGACGATTGGACAGCTGCCTGGGTTCCCGGTGGTGAACAGGAACGCTTGGAAATCTTCCGCAATACGCTCGTACTTAAAAAACTGTACAACCTTTGGAAGCGCGGAGGAGTGATTGGGGGAACATCGGCGGGAGCTGCAGTTATGGGAAATCTTATGATTCGAAAGGGCTACCCTGATCCCGAGCTTTGTGAAGGATTTGGATTTGTACAGAATGCGGTTTTTGATCAGCACGTAGATACACGCAAGCGTGCGCAGAGACTACTCAATGTCATGACGCAATATCCCACATATGCAGGAGTGGGCATAGCGGAAGAAACCGCCGTAGTTTTGGATGACGGCGAAGATGCCGAAGTTATAGGGAAAGGTACGGTGAACTTTCATGCACCGAATTCCGACAATGTAATCATCTTTTACCCTGGCGACAGGTTCAATCTTCGCACGGGCAAAGTTCACCGTAAACAGGATCGGGTGACAGAGGTTGGTGTGACTGCTGGTGTTCCTTGAATACTATTTGCTCGCTCTGCGAAGGGTGTTGGAGGGTGAGAGGGAACTACGGATTCGTTTGCAGACGCTGACCAAAGAGCATGTCTAATTCTATGAATCCCTCGAGGTTCGTCGACCGTCTCCTGCACTCGAAATAGATGCCGTACGGTCCGCGCTTCGTTACATGGAACGACTCATCATGGAGATCGATGTCCTGTGGAGTGACGAGAGTGAGATCACGCATCTGTTCCGAAAGCTGCCTCGTGAGTGCAGAGTGGAACATGACTTCACCTACTTGCCCGCGGAGATTGTCGAGCAATTTCATATCATCCCATACATTTTTGTACTTCATTCTCCAATCCTCCAGTATTGGTTCAGGAATATCGGCGATGTCGAAATCCCGGAGTTCGACACATCGTGCAGTCTCTCCCAGTTCTGCGGCAAAGTGCTCGGCAGTGAGTGGTTCCCGCGAGAGGATGGCTTCGGTGTCGCCCCGCATGACCTGCCGTTGCATAGCAGTAGCATCTGGCGATATCAGTATGGGTGCTTCTTGGAGCGCAGAAGCGTCACGCTCATGGCAATTTTGGTCTTGTTGCGTGAGTAGGCTCATATCTGTTATGGAGATATAAGTTTTTATACCTATTATTGTAATTAGTCAATAAGTGGGGTGGGAGGTTTACGCTGACTCGCCGCTTGCTCTCTGTACGGTAGAGTGTGAGAGTGTTTGTTCGTCACTGAATGTTCAATAGTCTCAGAAATATTCTAATAGCTCCCCCGACCCCACTTCGTCCGCCAGCCTAGGCTGGCGGACTACGCCGGGGTCTCGATGTTGTTGGCCCATCCTGGAGGCTGAGTTCTCGATGATTCTATTCTGGCTCCCCGACTGGACCTGCCTGCCGTCAGGCAGGCTCGAACCAGTAACCAATGTGCTCGCAGGCAAAATGGAAGGCTGTATGATGTTGCCTATGGACTCCTACAAGCACATTTTCCAGGCACTCCACGAGGCAAACGTGCATTATATCATCGTTGGAGGGGTGGCCATGAACTTGCTTGGGTGCCCACGATTCACGAATGACATCGACATTCTTTTGGCGCTTGATGTGGACAATCTTCAAGCGATGAAACATGCAATGCACACATTGGGGTACGAGCAGCGTATTCCTCTTGCATTGGACGAGCTTGGAGATGAGAAAAAAGCAGTGTACTTCGTGCAGGAGCGTAACCTGCTTGCTTACACCTTTTACAGCCCAAAAGATCCGCTCTATAGCATCGATGTTATTGTGGGCGATTCATTGCACTTTGATCAGTACGAGAGGCATGTCGTACGAAAAGAGGTTTGGGGTCTTTCCTTGCCAGTGGTATCCATTGACGACCTTATTGGTCTCAAGCAAAAATCTAACAGGGAAAAGGATGCGCTGGATGTTGCGACTCTGCTAGAGTTTAAAGGTCTATGAAGGATTACTCTTCGTCAGTGGATCGTGATCAGCTACGGCAAATCAAGTACCACTCCACTCCGGAGCAAAGGATGAATTGGTTGATGGATGCCTTAGCTTTTGTACGAGAAAGTCAGAAACATGGGAAGAGCAAAAGAAAGAAAGAGTGAGCCCGTTGAAACGTTTTTTGATGAAATTTGGCTCCCCCGACCCTTCTTCGCTCTTCGGCAAGCTCAGGGCTACGCCGGGGTCTCGGAGAAAGTATAAGAATTCTGGAACGTTTCATGTTGTAAAACAATTCTGGCTCCCCCGACTGGACTCGAACCAGTAACCCCCTCGTTAACAGCGAGGTGCTCTACCATTGAGCTACAGGGGAATACATTCATGATGGGAAAACCTGTGGTTTTCCCCTCATGGGCACCCCTTTCCCTTCAAAGGTGGTCCTCCAGCGCGAGGAACCCGCGCTTCGGACACTTATTTGATGGGTGGATGCTGAGAAGAAAACGGAGCTTTCCCAAAGATCAATTTAAACCGTGGAGAGTATATGCGGCGTGGCAGGGCAAGAAAAGCAGAATACTCAGCGATCCGAGTGATTTTCATGCACACAATACCCATCCGCACATCGGTTACGGTTTTTTGCGATGTATGCATACATTCTCCTTCCAATCTGTGGAATGCCCGGAATATACAGAAAAGGAGCGAGGGGCCAGAGAGTGGGGAGATGCCAACAGAGGGTGCGTAAGGCATCGAAACCAGAACAAGTTACGGGTTGCGGGTTGCAGGTTGCTGGTAAGCGGATGTGCATCGATCGGTCGAGATCTTTCACAGCAATATCCGGAGCGTATTTCTTTCGCAGTACCGTATCGCGGAAGTTTACTGCACGCAGGCGATGCAGATGATCAAGAAGAAGCAGTACGAACATTGAACGTCTGCATAATCGACAAGCGGCGTCGTACAGCACGATGATAGGATTTGCGCCCTTGGCTCTTGTGCCCTTTCGGGCGTTTATCCACTTCCGTAGATCGACAAAGTCTTCCGTCAGCAAGAGTCCCAAGTATCCGCTCAGCAAAGCGACGGAAAATGATCCTACATCCATCAAAATAAAAATGGCTCCATGGAAGATGACTCCACCGATCAGCAGTGATCTGCGTACAGCATGCCGTTTCATATACTGCGGCAGTTGCGCAGCAAGCGATTCCGGCACGAGCATGAGGAGCCATCCGAACTCAAAGACCAGTGTTGCAGAGCAGAGGACCGGTGATGCAAAGCTGATGATATCCATGATCCCGATCGGCCAGCGGGCAAAGTGTGTGTGATGGAGTGCTGAGGCCACAGCGGTTCCATCCCACCACATTGTGCCCATGGATTTGTCTATACCAGAAGAGATATAGATAACAACAAACTGCCACAGCAGCAGCCGCCACGGCCATATAGGCATCGTGAGGGGAGAGAGCAATACTTTGTCTGCTGCCCAACTCTTCCATTGTTTCCATGCACGATCGAGGGAGAATGCGCGGATTTCCGGCGTGATCATCAGGATAAATCCAAGATTACGAAGAGCCGTGTCCCCCCCGCTTAAAGGGAGAAGATTTCTCTCATGGAAGGAGAAAAGGAGGAGTGCTGCAACGACGGTACTGAAGCGTGTACGGTAGCCGATCATTGTGGAGATCAGTGCGCCAAGGAGCAGCAGATACAGACCGAAGACCGCAAAGGCATCGGTGTATGTGGCGAGCATGGTGAAGCGGTATTCCCCGCGGAAGGACACGGAATATAGCTCAGGCGGGATAATGCCTGTGTCGCTAAAAAAGAAGCCGACATCACTCCATTGAAACAGGAGAAAGATGAATGCCGTTGCAGCCCACGCTATGCGCATGAGGCCGAATCCGGATGCAGAGATGCGGCGGAAGAAAAACCGGTCGATGGCTGGAAGCATCTTCATGGAGAGGCGGGGCAGGGGATTTCTGCGAGCGTGTCTTCGTTCCACTGCGGTGTATACTCGCGCCATTGCTGCATGCTCAGTGGCTCGCTGGGTTTTGGAAGGACGGAATATCTGCGCTGCAGTCGTACCTTCATCCCTTCGGGAATCCCTTTATCCCGGCAGACAAGAGCGAGAAAACGTTGAGTGAGAGCATCATTACTCCCGCGGTCCTCGATGCGACGGAGCGTTTTGGTCATACCCGCTCTGCGGGGGTAGGGGAGCGATGCATCAATGGCAAGTACTGTATGCCAAGTTTCATTGATGGACTGATCCACGCGATACTGTGAGATGCGCCGCAGCGGATCGGGGGAAAAGAGGTTCCACTGCTGCCATTGGCCTGTAAGGAGGATGTACGGCCGCGTCCATGGATTTACTACGTTCTTGAAGATGGTCAGAGGCGGGATGCTCCAGTTTGTATCGATGGAAAAAGCCACAACAGCACTCATATGCCAGAGGCAGAAGAGGATGATGGCCGTGCGCGTGAAGACCTTGGGCACGGAGATTATCGTACAGGATTCAGAGGAGTGTCGCCCTTCGATACCCTTCGACAAGTTCAGGACAGGCTCTGCGCCGTGTCATGGTGAGTAGGCCGAGCTTCAGCGAAGGCCGTATCGAACCACGATCGGCGCAGCTACTCAGGGTGACACTCATTTATCTATTTCTTCACCGGCTGCAGCATCACAATCTCCCGTCCCACAAACTGGTCGTTTCTGCGGTACAGGAGTGAGAAATCTGTGGCCTCTTTGCTCTTTGGAATTGCAGGCATCACGGCGCGGTAGCCGAGCTTTGGAAGCTTCTCCCAGAGTCCTGTAAGGCGCACGAGGTCTCCACCTGCAAGTCTCCAGAAGGGCCAGCAGCAGACGATGGGAACACCGGGAAGTGTAGCTGCAGCATTGGCGAGAAATTCCTCCTGCATCTTTTCCACTTGCTTGCGCAGTCTGTCTGCCGGAGCGGGAGCAGGTGCGCGCGTAAGACTCGGGCCGAGCGAGGTCTCCGTGACGATGAGATCAGGGAGTTTTTTGAGCGCGAAGGGCTTGCAAGCATCCTGTTTCCATACGGTGCTCTCGGCGTCTTTCTTAAGAATCTTCATTTCCTTGCGAATCCATTCGATGTTCTTCTCGGAGCCGTTGACGGCTTTGAGGCTCACGTCAGAAGCGAGGATATTCCACCCGCGTACGAGACACTCAAGGGGGATAACTCCCGTGCCGCAAAAGGGATCGAGAACTGTGAGCTTCGGCGCGTTACCCTTTTGCCCTTT
>CALRCM010000043.1 GCA_943354555.1 Candidatus Peribacteria bacterium
CACGAGAAGAAGTATACTTGAAACGGAAAAGTAATTGAAAATTGAAAGAGGATATTATAACTCATCCCACACATTTCTGGTCTATTCCCTAATCGAGCAGATGCAGCGATGGATCTACGGCGTACTCTCCGGATTGAACCACATCTGCAGTTCGCGGTCTTCCATAGCGTCTTTAGGATCGATTACCTGATCGGGAGTCCAGTTCGGATCGCGGTAGATATTGAGGACTTCCATGCCGGAGACGGTGATGGAGTGCACTTTCTCGGAATCCGGCAGCACATGCTTGTACTCCATCCAGTCAAAGTTATCCATAACGTACTTCGGCGTATACTTCTTCCACATAGTGATGCGACGACGCTGCTCAGAGGTAAGGATATTGGGATTCTCCCACCCGGGACTGCTCGTAACAAAAACAGGGATGATGGGATCGGTGTCGTTCTCGAGGATCCACTCAAATCCCTGCCGGTACGAAAGACCCCAGTAGTCGAGCTCGAAATTATGCTCCACGAAGCGCGAAGGGATCGAGTAGTAGACGTACTGCAGTGGGTGATTGCGGACCATCCAGATACCGGTACTGAGCATGCAGAGCGCTGGAAATACCACGAGAAAAGTCTGTAAGTACATACGAATGCGCTGAGCCTGTATTGCCGATGCACGTATCCAAAGCCCACGCAGCCCGATCACAGCGAGGAGAACCGTCGCCGGATACGTGAAATACAGGTGCCGCCATTCGTCAAAGAGATCTGCTTTCATGACAACAACGATGACGAGAGGGATGACGAACCAGGACACAAACAATAAAGTGTTTCTCTGCGTCGTGAGAATCGCAAAGAGATCTCTACGCAGAGAGCTGCAGAATGAGACCATCGCCGTGAGTGCGAGAGCCACATAGAGCAGCGGGGTTTTGGTGATTAGATGGACCAAAACCCAATGCCATGGCGTATAGCTGATCTTCTGACCAAAATAAAATCCTCCCGGTTGCTGCTGATCACTCATCATATTCAGCATTGCTGCGACAAAATTTATGACAGGCTTTTCCCAGAGCAGGGGCCAGAGCGCTACAGTCGACAGGGCAAAACAGGCTGTATACACAAGGATCAGCTTTACATAGCGTTGTATGTCCACGGAACCATTCCTTCGAAGCTCCTGCAGCATGGCAAGGACGAGAAATATCCCTGTGTAGATTGGGACAAAAAGGCCGCCGACTCTGAGTGCCAGAACCATACCGCTGCATAGCCCGTGCACGGCGGCGGAGCGCAGGGTTTTGCGGTCCAACATGACCATCAGCGTAAACATCTTGAAGGTAAAAAAGACCATTGCGGGGATGTCTCTTGTATTCACAAATGCATGGCCGAACTGCCGGGGGCTGAAGAAGTAGATGGCGGCTACGAGCAGTGCCCAGCCGCGGTGCTTAAAATGACGAAAGGCGATAGCGTAGAGAGTAACCATGCCCATCCAGAAAATGACGTATCCAGCAGCGTGGCGAAAGATAAAGAGATGCCGTGCATACTCCAGCTGAAACTGTTGCTGCAATCCGTACAGAAGTATTTCCACAAATGCTCCGTGGAAGCGTATACCGAGGTGTGCAGGGTACGGCTGACTCGTGAATACGTACTCGAATGCCTCCTCTCCCAAAACGATCATCGATTTTTCATCCCATGAAATGCCGTAGTCCTGCGCGACCCACAGTCCTATCAGGAGGGTGAAGGCAAAATAGATACGCACAGTCCATGGTGACTGAAGCCAGCGTTGTAGTATGGCGATGACCATCCATGGCAGTCTATCTCTGCTAAAGGTGGACATCCACGCGTATTTTCCCGATAAAGATTTTCGTTGCCCCGCCGTTACGGAGCTTCGTAATCTCTTTGCGGAGCCCGATTTTCTGGAGAACATCGAGAAATCTCTCCCTGCCGCCCTCGGAAGCAAAATCCGTCATGGCGGTAAACTGCTCAAGGCGCTTTCCTGTAATGTGCGCCTCATCACCCTGTGTTTCTATGCGGTAGGCACCCATGGTGTTGGCGCGCTTTTCGGGACGCAGTACGGGAAGGGATTCTGTCTCAGCTTCTTCCTCTGTGGGAAGCTGACGCACACGCTCCTCGAGGACAACGGGCAGAAGCTCTTCGAGAAGAGGCTTTACACCGTGACCGGTTGCTGCGGAGATGACGTATTGGACAGGTACTTTCAGCTTCTTCAGTTGCTTGAGAACTGCAGAAAGATCCTCGATGGTGAGATCCGCCTTGCTGATAGCTACGACCTCACGCTTTGCCGCAAGAGTAGGGGAGTAGGCGATGAGCTCTTTACGGATGGCGAGGTAATCCTGTGCTAGTTTTTTTGCATCAATGCTTCCATCGGTGTCCATTGCGCGGGAGAGATCGAGAAGATGGAGGAGAAGGCCGCACCGCTCGATGTGGCGCAGAAAAGCGTGACCGAGGCCCTTTCCTTCGCTCGCCCCTTCAATGAGACCCGGAATGTCACAGACGACGATACTGCGATCGGCAATGGTTACGACACCCAGATTCGGCGTGAGCGTGGTAAACGGGTAGTTCGCGATCTTCGGGCGTGCCGAGGATATCGCCGCAATCAGCGTGGATTTGCCGACATTCGGATAGCCGATGATGCCGACGTCCGCGACAAGCTTCAATTCCAAATGCACGATGCGCTGCTCTCCCGGTTCGCCTTTTTCCGCGAAATCCGGAGCTTGCCTTGTGGAGCTTACGAAGTGCCCGTTGCCGTATCCTCCACGACCACCCTTAGCGATAGTGATGGTATCCCCTGCATGACGCAGATCCGCCGTCAGGGTTTTTTGGCCGTCTTCCAGTGTAAACACCAGTGTCCCGGGAGGAACAAAGAGTCGCAGTTCCTCGCCGCCTCTTCCCCCGCGGTCGTTTCCGGAGCCCTGTGCGCCGGTTTTCGCCGTGAACTTTTTACGGGAGACAAAGTTGCTCAAGGTATCGGTGTTCACATTCGCCTCAATGATCACATCGCCGCCGTCTCCACCGTCTCCACCGTCCGGCCCTCCCATCGGTTCATACTTTTCTCGACGCCAGCCAATGCAGCCGCGTCCGCCGTCTCCTCCTTGTACGGTGATGGTGGCTTCATCGAGGAACATCGTTAGAATGGAAAAGCATGGATAAACAGTTTTAAAATTTCTTGACGGTGCCATATTAGCACTCTATACTCTCGAGTGACAATCAGGACCGACGAAGGAATTCTCCTTTGTTTACGCTCAAATTACAATTTTATTCACCACACCTTTATGTCCAAGATTATCGGAATCGACCTCGGCACCACGAACTCCTGCATCGCCGTCATCGAAGGCGGTGAACCGCAGGTAATCCCCAATGCGGAAGGCAATCGCACAACCCCGTCTGTTGTTGCTTATAAGGATAGCGGAGAGATTCTGGTGGGTGTTGCTGCGAAGAGACAGGCAGTAACGAATCCGGCGAATACGATTTTTTCTGCGAAACGCTTTATTGGTCGTCGCTACGCTGAAGTGCGCGACGAGATCAAGCGCATCCCGTTTATTGTCACTGAGGGAAAGGAAGGACGCGCGGCAATTAAGGCACAAGGTAAAGAGATGCTTCCACAGGAAGTAAGTGCCAAGGTTCTCCAAAAGCTGAAGGCTGATGCCGAAGCCTATCTCGGTACAACCGTCGATAAGGCGGTGATTACCGTGCCAGCCTACTTCGACGATGCACAGAGACAGGCAACGAAAGATGCAGGACAGATCGCCGGACTGGAAGTCGTGCGCATCATTAATGAACCGACGGCAGCAGCGCTCGCTTACGGACTCGATAAGGGTAGCAAGGATCAGAAAATCGTTGTCTTCGACCTTGGAGGAGGAACGTTCGACGTGTCTGTTCTCGAGCTTGGTGATGGCGTGTTTGAAGTGATCTCCACAAACGGTGATACGCATCTAGGGGGAGACGACTTTGACGAGGTCATCATTGATTGGATTCTCAAGGAATTCAAAAAAGATAGCGGTGTGGATCTCAGCAAGGACATGATTGCCATTCAGCGATTGAAGGAGTCCGCGGAAAAGGCCAAGATCGAGCTCAGTTCCTCGACGGAAACGGAAATCAGTCTGCCTTTCATTACTGCGGACAATACCGGCCCCAAGCACCTACAGATGAAACTGAGTCGCGCAAAGCTGGAGTCGCTGGTGTCTGCTCTGATCGAGCGCACGGTGCAGCCGTGCCTCAACGCGCTGAAGGATGCGAAACTCGGCAAGGATCAGATCGATCAGATTGTTCTCGTCGGCGGTATGACTCGCATGCCGGCAGTCGTTGCCAAGGCCAAAGAGCTCTTCGGCAAGGAGCCGCATAAGGGTGTGAATCCGGATGAAGTCGTAGCGATCGGAGCCGCTGTGCAGGCCGGTATACTCGGTGGTGATATCGATAAAGATATCGTGCTCGTCGATGTGACGCCGCTTTCTCTCGGGCTCGAAACCCTTGGAGGAGTCGCTACAAAAGTCATTGAACGCAACACGAAAATTCCATCTAAGAAGAGCCAGGTATTTTCCACGGCTGCAGATAATCAGCCATCTGTGGAGATCCACGTCGTGCAGGGGGAGCGCGGAATGGCAGCGGATAACAAATCCCTTGGTCGCTTCATTCTCGACGGTATCCCGCCGTCCCCGCGTGGCATGCCGCAAATCGAGGTGTCTTTTGATATCGACGCCAACGGCATCATGCATGTCACAGCCAAAGATCTTGGTACGGGTAAAACCCAGCACATCACCATCAAAGGATCGACGGGGCTTTCATCCGATGAGATCGAGCAAATGAAAAAAGATGCCGAGCTGCATGCGGACGAAGACAAGAAGAAAAAGGAAGGAGTGGATACGCGCAATGCGGCCGATGCCCTGATTTTCAATTTGGAAAAGCAAATGAAGGAGTACGACAGTAAGATCTCTGATGAGCTAAAAAAGAAGATCAATACGAAGACCGGTGATCTGAAAGATCTTCTGAAAAAAGAAGACGCATCGACGGAAGAGATCAAGAAGTCAACAGAGTCCCTTGCGGAGGAAGCGCAGGAAATCGGTAAGATTATCTATGCGGAAGCGCAAAAAAAGGATTCCAAAGATGCGGAGGGGGCCAAGGGATCCAAGGATGATGTTGTCGAAGGGGAAGTTGTCGAAGATGCTCCGAAGAAGGAGTAATTTCGATGATCTATCTCTGGAATCTCGATTGACGCTCATGTCCAATTTCGTACTGTAATGGCATGGTTGTAGAACGATTGTCATTGGAATTGCAAGGCGAGCATATCGCGCTCGTTGAGGCTGATGACCGCAATGTCTTCGGGGTGATGGGACTGACACTTTCGGCGTCAGTACGAAAAAGGCTGGATCGCAAAGACCCATTACTGACGAGAGTTCGTTTACTCATGCAGGAGGGAAACATAGATGATGCGGAGGCTTTACTCATGCAGTGCATGCCTCGTCATGAAAGTGATACACAAGACAGTCGCTACTTTGGTGTGTACTGGACGGCGGGAGACCTTGCCCAGCAACGTGGAAATCCATCTGAAGCGATTCAGAATTACATTCAGGCAATCCAACGCTTTCCTGAGGAGCTACGTAAAGGACATTTGCAAAGACTGGAGGCCCTCGGCGTTGCAACGGCAAGAAGCCTGCTTGCACGTGGTGGAGGTCTTGCGGAAACGGATGCAGCGGCAGTTCTCCAAAATTTACTGCAGTTGCAAGGAAAGCTTCGTGGAGACGGTTTGGTTGTCTTTTCACAAATGCGTACTGCACAGAAAATGTTTGGCAGTCTGGAGCACGGCGGATCGGGAGCGCATCGATCGAAAAAACAATTCTAGTGAATATTTCTTGGGACTATTTTCCCGAGCAATAGCCTTCCAATAAGTACGTATCCAATCAAAGCATCAATCGCTATGAGCATAAGAAGTGTAGCCATTACGGATGGATTCATTTGAACGCGAGTCAGGAGCAGAGCTATCGGAAGATGCATGACTCCCATAATGAATCCACACATCGATTCCCACTGGTTCATGAGACATCCTTGCGTTGCTTCAATGGCGATGGAAATCAACGCATACGAGCAACCGGCGATGACTCCGATCCATCCATTGGAGAGCCGATGAATGCGGCAGAGGACTCCTGTAATGAGAGCAACGGCAAGTAGATCGCCAAGAATGGCGAAGACTAAAATCATGTGATGCTTTTCCCGACAAAATCCGCCAACTCCACAAGACGGTTGGAATAGCCCCACTCGTTGTCGTACCACGAAAATACTTTCACCATGTTTCCACCCATAACCTGCGTGAGGGGAGCATCGATGATGGAACTACGGGGATCGGCGACGTAGTCACTGAGAACAAGCGGGCGCGTCTCGTACCCGAGTATTCCCTGCATGGGTCCGTTTGCTGCTTTTTCAAACGCTGCATTTACTTCCTCGACCGTCGTAGCCTTCCTCACGATCACCGTAAGATCGGTGATGCTTCCGGTTGGTGTCGGCACACGGATAGCAACGCCATTGAGCTTACCTGCGAGCTCAGGAATGACTTCGCCAATGGCCTTCGCGGCACCTGTGCTCGTCGGAACCATATTGATCGCTGCGGCTCTGGCACGACGAAGGTCCTTGTGGGGAAGATCGAGGAGGTTCTGGTCATTCGTGTAGCTATGAATCGTCGTCATGAGTCCGTGCTCGATGCCAAAAGAATCATTCAGAACCTTTGCCATCGGTGCGAGACAGTTCGTCGTACAGGAGGCATTGGAGATAACATGGTGATTTTTTGGATCATAGGACTTTTCATTGACGCCGATGCAAAGAGTGGCGTCGGCTTTGTCTTTGCAGGGAGCGGAAACGATTACCTTCTTCGCGCCTGCAGCAAGGTGCAATGCGGCATCCTCGCGCTTGGTAAAGTGACCAGTGCATTCTAAAACAACATCAACTTTTAGCTCTTTGTACGGAAGTGTGGAGGGATCCTTGCTTGCGGTCGTACGGATCTTTCCATGCTTCGTCGAAAGCACGCCGTCTTTGTAACAAGCTGTTCCACAATCGAAATGTCCGTAGGTGGAATCAAACTCGAAGAGATGCGCGAGCGTTTCTCCGTCTGTAAGATCATTGATGAGAACGACATCGAGATCCGGATGCTTTTCGAGAATGATGCGCAGGGCTTGACGTCCGATGCGGCCGAAGCCGTTGATGGCGATGTTCATGAAAAAAGGAAAGAACGCGTTCAGTGTAGCACCGTCGTGAAGAGAAATTCTACTTCACTGCTTACTTCTCGATGCCTCCGTCCATGCCTGATGCTGCGTATACCGCGGCAGTAACAGCGTCCTCAAAGCCTTGCGAGATAGTATCCGGGACCATATTACCCAATGCCCCACCAAGGACTTCCCGGACACTTTGCGTACCGTTTCGAACGCGTTCATAAACGAGGTCGCAGAGATTCAGGAAATCAATGCCTTTTCCAATAAGAGGGGAGTCCGATAGCGCTTGAAGAATAGACATATGCATACCATAATTTATGGCTATACAATGTCAAGTTTTGCTGAGATATTTCTTCTGCATTTTCAGCGTATCTGCTTCCAGTAGAGGGGATTCGCAAACAACCGTACCCTCAATGCTGCGCTTCTTCAGCACTGCGAGAAAGTCTTCCCAACGGGCATCACTCTCTTCCAGAGGTACATGATATTTCTCGCCTTTGGGACCATAGGCAATACCAGAGAAGTGCATATGCACGTACTTCAGGGATTTCTTTCCGAGATACTTCTCATAGAGATCAAACATCTCATTCCACTCTTTGGTCGTATTGATCTTGCCGTTTGTTCGCGCGTGCATGTGCGCAGGGTCGACCGTGGGGTAAAGGTCGAATTCCTTACTGAGTTTTAAGACTTCCTCAAGAGTTCCAAACTGCGTGGGCTTTCCCATCGTTTCGTAGGCGAGATTCACATCCGGGAAAAGCTTTGCTTTGCCCTTCAAAATCTTCTCTGTAGCGCGACACACATTGTCGTAAGCAATCTTCGGGTCCATACCAAGGTAAAAAGCAGGATGCACGCACACAGAGCGCACTCCAGCAAGCTGCGACATGGAAAGTGCAGCAACGACGCGCCCGATACTTGCAGCAAGCTTTACGGGGTCCGGACTATTGAGATTCACGTAGTAGGGTGCGTGAACCGTAAGTGTGATATCTAGGTCCTTGGCGGTAGACCGGATCTCCTCCATCCGCTCGGGACTTTTCGGAACGCTTTGCACCCACTCGATTTCCATAGCATTAATTCCAAGTTCTGCAGCCCGTTTCAGTCCTTTGATGGTACCACCGGGCGAGGGAGTGGAGTGCGGGCAGCCGGCGACGGCGAAACGAAGGGGCATACTTTAGTATTACGGGATATGGGGTAAGTATTACGGGATAACGGAATTACGGAAAGAGTCATAATTGCTAATCATGCCCTTGCCCCGTAATACTTACCCCATATCCCTTACGTATGTCTATCACTCCCGACATCATCGACCGTACGCTCACAAGCCGCCTCGGCGAGCGTGCCCTGCAGGTAAGTGAGATCCTCATCAACGCCAGCTTTGATACCTGGTGGGTGGGAGGCGCTACCCGTGAAATGCTCCGCGGCCATTTGCCGAACGATATTGATATCGCAACTTCTGCACTGCCTGAAGATGTCATCAGACTGTTTCCCAAGTGTGATGAAATCGGAAGGAGATTCGGCAGTATCGTCGTTTCGCATAAAGGTGCCACATTCGAAGTGACCACGTTCCGTGAAGATGATGAAGCTTCGGATGGTCGCCACCCCGAAGGTGTGCGATTCGGGAGCCTTGCAGATGATGCTGCTCGACGCGATTTCACGGTCAATGCCATTTACTGGAATCCGATCGACGGTAAGGTGTTTGATCCATGTGAGGGGCAGAAAGATCTT
>CALRCM010000044.1 GCA_943354555.1 Candidatus Peribacteria bacterium
GAAGTGCATGCCATCATGGGGCCCAATGGATCGGGGAAATCGACGTTGGTCAACGCTCTTGCAGGTCATCCCAAATATACTGTCACCTCCGGATCAGCGCAGTTTCAGAGTAAGGATCTTCTGGCGATGGAGCCGCATGCGCGGGCCAAAGCAGGGATGTTTCTGGCCATGCAATATCCAAAAGAGATCGCGGGTGTGACGCTGCGAAGCTTTCTCTTTGCGGCATACAAGGCGCAGATGGCAGCACGCGATCCTGCCTTCAAGTCTCTTTCCCCTATAAAGTTCAAGACGATGCTGGAGTCACACATGAAACAGCTGCATATGGATCTGGCGTTTGCGGAGCGGTCCGTGAACAAGGGGTTTTCCGGCGGAGAAAAGAAGAAAGCCGAGGTGCTACAGATGAGTATCCTTCAGCCATGCCTCGCGCTGCTCGATGAAACGGATTCGGGGCTGGATGTGGATGCGCTGAAGATTGTTGCCGAGGGAGTGCAGGCAATGCGAACGCCACATTTCTCTGCCCTGATTGTCACGCACTATGCCCGCATCCTTGAGTACATCATTCCCGATCGAGTGCATGTCATGATTTCAGGGAAAATTGTGGAAAGCGGCGGAGCGGATCTGGCGAAAATACTGGAGAAGGAGGGGTATGCGAAGTATGGCATAGCCGAGAATGGAGCAACGTAGAAAGCAGTATTGAGGGTGTATGACATACGCTTGCACCCCATACGTATTGGGGTAGCATCTTCAATCAAATGGCAATCTCTACAACAGAGGTCAGCGATGGAGGAGGTTTTGAACATGATCCATTCCAAAATGTGGATTATCCGACAGCGATGGCGCTTCTTGATAGCATGCTGCATCAGCGTCTCGGAGAGGTGGCTGCGAATGAGCAAGGGGGAATGATCGGTGCAGTACGTATGCAATTACAACGTCTCTGGCCTCAGAAGTTCGGCGCGGAGATTACGCCGCAGCGTATCAGTCAACTTTTTCGCTTCATCGAAGATACCGTTACGACCACGGCATCGGAAAAGTTTCCCCATCCATGGGAAAAATCCGACCGCGACCGACATGTTCGTGATGAGACGGGAAACATGGTTCAGAAATGGAAGCTCGGGGATCTGCGCGGATATCTTTCCGAGGTCGATGGGCATGTCCGGCAACGGGGATCCTTTGCCTATGTGCTCGCTGATAAGCGTGAAGAATCCCTGCGTGCTGCGCAGAGCGCTCTTGTAGGTGATCAAGAGGATCTGTAAGAGACATCGTCTTCATTCGTCTTAGTGTAGAATTACTCCACTTTCCCCCTATTTTAGTATGGACGAACATCTCCTTAAAATCCGCCCGCCCGTATGGCTGCCTCTTCTGGTAGTTCTTATTGCCGGCGGTAGTTACATTGCTGGAAAACACGTTGAAGTAAGCGGCTATCAGCCCGTGACTATCTCTGTAAATGGTGAGGGTAAGGTCACAGCCGTTCCGGATATCGCAGAGCTTTCCTTCGGCGTACAGACCGGCCCGCAGCCCACAGCAAAGGCCGCAATGGAGAAGCTCCAGAAATCCATGAATGCTGCTTTTGAAGCCGTGAAGGCACTGGGTATCGAGGAGAAAGATATCTCCGTACAGTCGCTCTGGCTCAATCCCAGTTATGACTGGAACAACGGAAAGCAGACATTGCGCGGTTACGAAGCCAATCAATCATTGAGTGTAAAGGTTCGTGATCTCGACAAGGTTAGCGATGTCTTAAGCGCTGCGACGAATGCCGGAGCCAATCAGGCAGGCGGCGTACAGTTCACGATCGATGATCCGGAGACACTCCGTGCCGAGGCCCGTGAGAAAGCCATTACCAATGCACAGGAGAAGGCGGTGACACTCGCGAAGCAGCTCGGCGTTGAGCTCGGTGATCTCAAGGGATTCTCCGAGGGCGGTGGCGGTTACGCTCCTCCGATGCCGTACATGGCCAAAGTTTCAATGGAAAGCGTGGGTGGTGGTATGGCTGATGCCGGTGTGCCTCTTCCTGCAGGTGAACAGGAGGTCATGGTGAATGTGAGCATGACCTACGAAGTGGAGGATTAATGTTTGAAACGTACGTTGCAGGTTGCATGTTGCAAAATATGCAACCTGCAACCTGCAACATTATTACCTGTTTAAATCCCACACATTCAACCCCGTCACTTCATCTTTCACCCGCGTGATTTCTGTTGTCGTCGCATCGATGATCACTTCACATGTCACGCTCACGCGGGCGCTATGGAGATGTCCTGCGTATGCTTTGTATTCCGTATCACCAATCGTGATGTGCAGGTGCGCCCATGACTTACCGTTCATGATGGAAACGTTGCCGAGAAGAGCGGTAATTTCATACTCACCTTCAAAGGTTTTACTGAAGTATTCCTTCTTTTGCACATCGTAATACCGGAGCGTCACGATATCCGCTGCACCTATGGCACTAATAGAGCCCGCGCAGATCGTCTTTGCCTGTAGGTAGGCATTGATCTGTTCGCAGATTTCCTCTCCGCGCTTGAGAACAAGAAAGTGCCGGGAACCGACGGTGCGGGAGTGCATGGGAGAATGTTATGGGTCTTGTTCCAATATTTGCAAAGTTTTTCTATTGCGGTCTTGTATAACTTTAGTAGAGTGTTCGCCTTCTATGCCATACGAATTCATTCGCATTGTTGATACCGAAGATGATGATCTCGTCCAAACCGTCCTCTGGCGTGAGGAGAATGAAAGTCGTGATGAGGCCATAGAGAGGAGCTTTGGGGATTCATACAAGCTTCTTTTTGGCTTACAACTTCCTGCATGCATTGAGACTGTGCTTATGGAATCTGAAGAAACAGGACATCCTGCTGCATCTTGCGACGAGGAGCTATGCGAGATCGTTGGACGCTGTAGAGAAGTCGTTACGATCGTACTGGAGCAGCTCAGGCGCGGTGGCATTGTTGGTTGGGATCCGGTGGCATCGTATGGGAATCACCGATCTGTAGAAGCAGATTTGTGGGAAGCACATGATGGATTGGGTGGAGGTATGCCCGTTTCCCATGATGAAATTCGCAGACTGATCGCAGATTTGCTTGCGGAGGAGCTGCATACACTGGATCTTCAATGTCTTGCGGCACCGATGAACTAAAAACAGGTAGCTTTTGGATTATGTTTCATGGAGAAGCGTATCATTTCCCATATGAGTGATGGTGCAATTTTCGCAGGTCTCAATCGTTCCGTCTTCGACGAAGCCAACCCCTCTCCATACACAGTAGGATTAAAAAAGGGTGTGGATGAAGAGCTGGTGCGCATGATCAGTGCGGACAAAAAAGAGCCTGCATGGATGCTTAAGCATCGCTTAGAGAGCCTAAAGATCTTTCAGGACAAGCTGATGCCTACTTGGGGGGCTAATCTTTCGTCATTGGATCTCGATAATATTATTTATTACGCCAAAGAGGGGGCGAAGGAGACAGATAACTGGGAGGAGGTACCGCCGGACATTCGGCGTGTTTATGATCGTCTGGGTATCCCTGAAGCTGAGCGCAGGATGCTTGCTGGAGTCGGTGCACAGTACGAGAGTGAGATGATTTACCACAAACTCAAAGAGGAGTGGGGGGCTCTTGGCGTAATTTTTCTGGATATGGACGATGCGCTGGAGCAGTATCCTGACTTGGTGAAGAAATATTTCATGAAGTGTGTTCCCGCCTCTGACCACAAGTTTTCCGCTCTGCATGGGGCTGTCTGGAGTGGCGGGACATTCCTCTATGTTCCGAAAGGCGTACACATTCGCGATCCTTTGCAGGCGTACTTCCGCATGAATGCGAAAAACATGGGACAGTTTGAGCACACGCTGATCATTGTCGAAGATGGTGCATCGGCGCACTACATCGAAGGGTGCTCCGCTCCCAAGTACGGGTCACAGGGGCTTCATGCAGGGCTGGTGGAGATCTTTGTAAAGCCCGGAGCGAAGTTCCGGTACTCGAGTGTGGAGAATTGGAGCCGCGATACGTATAACCTAAATACGAAGCGCGCCATCATCGAGCGTGACGGCATCATGGAGTGGGTGGGGGGCAATATGGGTTCCGGTGTCACGATGCTTTACCCGTGCTCGGTACTTGCTGGCGAAGGAGCACGGTGTGATCACCTGGCGATTGCGTTTGCCAACAAAGGCCAGTGGCAGGATACGGGCGCAAAGGTCATCCATGCGGCACCGCATACCAGTAGCACGGTGATCAGCAAAAGCATCAGCAAAGATGGTGGTGTTGCTGTGTACAGAGGATTACTTAAGATCGCTCCGCACGCGCACGACTGCACAGCAAGTGTGGAGTGCGATGCACTACTTCTCGATGAGATTTCCCGCACGGACACGATCCCCGACATGCAGATCCGCAATAACGACGTGACGATTGCGCACGAAGCGACTGTGGGGAAGCTCAGTGAAGAAGATGTCTTTTACCTGATGTCGCGCGGTATTGCCAAGGAGCAGGCGCGGGCGATGATTGTGAACGGATTCATCGAGCCGATCGTGAGGTCTCTGCCGCTGGAATATGCAGTAGAGATGAACCGGTTGATTGAATTGGAAATGGAAGGAAGTGTGGGATAACTCCATATAATTTCTTGCCATGTATTGGCACGAGGGCATACTGCTTCTCCTATGTCGATTTCTTCCGAAGCACCGTCCGATGAAGTTCCTGATGCAGCAGTGGAGGTAGAGCAAGCAGCGCTGGTTGCTGAAGTTTTTACCAGAGGGAAAATTCCCAAATTACAATCCGGTGATGAATACACCATCAATGCGCTGATGTCTTGTGTAGGTTTTGTGGCAAAAAGACATCAATTATCTACTAATGCAAAGCGTGCATTGACCTTAGTGTGTATTGAGCATTTGAAGAGTAAACGTGGTGTCACGCTCAAGGCGGCTGTGGGTGAACTCCAGGACGTCTATACTATCGATGCGCCTAAACGTAGTAGACGTGCGTACTTAGAGGCATGGCGACATAGAGAACGTGATCTCAGTACGTCACTCAATGCGGTGGAGGAGGAAGTTGTTGCCAGGGTAACGCAGACAATGGTGGGCCTCTCTCAACATCGTTTATGGAGCGGCCACGGACTTAATATTGCCGTGGGGCAAAGATTGGGAACTGAGACCGGCATCTCACAAGGTCGCATAGATGCACTACGCATTGCGATTGTTCATCGTGTTATGAAAAGCATTGAAAGGCATGCGTCTGTGCGGACTCCGGATGAGAGTGCATCTGTTCAACCCGACGATGCAGCTTTGCATAGTGATGGGGATATTACAGACGGTGCAGCAGATGATTATGCCGAGAGTGATCCGGAGGCTGACTTGCAGGATTTGACAAAAAAAGGTGTTGATCCCAGTAAGCCCAGCAAGGCAAAGCCCGGGTCAGAAGAAAGAATATTACACATTGCTGCGTGCTATGCAGCCGGGAAGCCGCTCTGGAAGCCCGGTGATGAAAATGAAATGACGTCACCTCAAGATGAAGAGCAATCGCGCAGGGCTCGCGTTGAGGCAAGTAAACAGGCGACTGATCGAGTCCGTGAGAATCTCAAAGCACTTACAGACTATTGAGATCTATACTGCAGGAGCGTGGATCAATCCATCACCATTCCTGCAGGCGAACATCGTAAAGACCCTGTTGTTTTCCGTGCAGACACATCCGGCCTTCTTCATGTACAACTGGAGCAGGGTGCACGCGCGATCGTTGTGTGTCTGTGTATTTCCGCTCGTGAGAAAATTATTCTCGAGCAAAAAGCAGAGGTTGCTGCAGGTGCGCACTTGCACTGGATCAATATCACCGTTGGTGATGGCATCGAGCAGTCGCTCGTTGCAACATGCACCGGAGACGGTGCCGTGAGTGCGGTGGATTGGGTGTTTCGTGCAGCGAAGTCCGATCGTCAGAAGCTCACTGTGCGTAATGTATTCGCATCTACCCACGGAGGAGGGGAGATCACCATGAAAGGGGTTGCTGAGGACAGTGCACACGTCGGCGCCTCCGGCATGATCGAGATTGGGTTACAGGGTGGCGGCACGCATACCTACCTCGCACAGAACGTCCTCATGCTCGACCCCACCGCAAAAGTAGATGCCATACCAGGGCTGGAGATCAAAACCAATGACGTGAAAGCGAGTCACTCGGCGACCGTGTCACGTGTCACTGCGGAAGATCTTTTTTACTTCGCGGCGCGGGGCATCGAAGAGACGATCGCACGCCAGATGTACATCGAGGGATTTCTCGGCGAGATTGTCGATAGAATCGAAAATAGCGCGCTGCAGGAGGAGATGAAACAGGCCTTGTTTGCCTGAAAGGAAGATCGGCTTATAAGGTCTTGAATAGGTCATTTGGTGGCAAGTATTAGGTTCTAGGGTGAAGTGCACCACTTTCTCCGATGAAAAACTTCGAGTGGAGTCCGATAGTTGTGGCGTTTCCGAGGACGATTGTTGATGAGCGAGACTGCATGGTCAATATTTTCCTGCGTAATGCTTTTGAATGCTGATCCTTTAGGAAAGAACTGCCGTAGCAGTCCATTCGTATTCTCGTTCGTCCCACGTTCCCAAGAATGGTACGGGTAGGCATGATACACCGTTACCTTGGCATCACGTTCAATGAATTCATATTCGGAGAATTCAATGCCATTGTCGTATGTCACAGACCGGCGCTTGGAAGGAGGGAGAGTTTTGAATCGTTCTACGGTAACTCTTCGCACAATGTTTGCTCTCGCCTTCGCTACCTTATCAGCGAGAAGAAGTCCGCTCTTTCTTTCAACGTGTGTGAGAATTCGTTCGGTTTTCTCTTTGCCCAAGATCGTATCGCCCTCCCAATCACCGATGCGTTTGCGTTGTTCGATGATCTGCGGTCTCTCATCAACTCTGCGCTTCATATCTTCCATTTTCCTCATTCTCTTGCGGTTATTAGAACCATGTCTCCGTCGATATTTTCCTTTCTTTGATCGCAGATACTGTTTCAGGTCTGGTCTTTCATTGTAGATCCATTGGTAGATTGTCTCCTGACAAATGATTGTTCTTTTGTGTCGTTCTCGAAGTCTTCCAGCAATTTGTTCTGGTGACCAGTACAACTTCAGTTTGCGAATCACGTAACAACGAAGCCATGGGATGTTCATCAATTTCCTTCTGCGCCGATGAGCATGTGTACGGCGATCATGCACCAGTTGCCGTGCACGACGAGCATCGTACCCACTTTTGTTCTTCTTCTTGTTACGCCGAATCTCTCGACCCAGTGTTGTGTGGTGTTTACCGAGTTCTCTACCAATGGAACGAAGCGAGTGACCCATTCTGCGAAGCAGAGCGAAAGACACACGATCATCGTGCGTGAGTTGTGTGTAGGGCATACTTGAAGCTGGGGAAGGAGGTAGGGGGTGAAAAGCCCTACTATCTTTCCCCATCTGTCAGCGGTTTTCACTGGTGGTGCACCTCGGGGTAGAATTCACCGGGGCCGGTTTGCTGAATCATTTTTTTAGTGCACATCCACTGTTCTGACTGCATATTGCTCTCTCCATGCCGCACTCGCTTCCTGCCAGTTTTTCGCCGGTGTTTCTCCATCTGCAATCATATGCAGAATAGGGAGTGATGTTGTCAGTTTTGCTTCCACGCAGTCACGAAAACAGGAATATGCCTTGCGGAATCTCGCCCAAAACTTTCGTATGGCTGGAGGTGTGATCTCCGTTGGTTGGAAATGCATCGCTGCGATACGCTCCGCGCATGTCAGATTGTCGACATCCTGCGTGGAAAGTTCTGTGAGTAGTTCCCAGGCATCACGGATTGTTTGTGCATCACCCTCACGCATACTAGCGATGTGCTGTAAGGCACGTTCCATAAAATTGCGACTTCCCCGTTCGCGGTCCATGACCATCATGAGGCAGTCATCCTCGGTACCGACGCTGAAATCATAGGCATTACGAACTACACCCATATCGATAAGGGCACGGGCAACGGCAAAGCAGGGAAGGGGATTTTGTTCGCTGAGAGCAATGATGGCATTTGCTTTGGATTGCAGATCAGGATGCCCGGCAGTGTCATCTAGTACATCTTCACAAAGCTCATGCGTTCGGGCTATACGTTCGTTTAACATTGGTGGCCTAGTGACTACTTCTGTTCGTGTTTCAAAGAGTTGGCCTTGGAGCCGATCAGGGGTATGGGTCCGCCTCATAAGGACTATAGTAGCAATCATCTTTTTATGTGTATGTCAAAAAACTTAAAAAATGATGCATATCCTCTCCCCTCATCGCCGTTTCCATCGATCACCTGGGCCTATAGTCCGGTCCCAATCTCCCACTTCCGACGTTCTGGATTTCGTACTATGTTGAATATGCCGAACCATTGGCTCTTTTGGTTGCTCGCCATGAGAACATGCATCCTGTCTTTGATAACACTGTAAAATTGCCAATGGTTTCTCCACTAGGACATCATCAAAAACATCATGTTCCATAGAGAAAGTATACATAAAAAAAGCATGTGATGGACTTCACAGCATTGCAGAGTAGAGAAGGTCTTCCGGGCCGCAGTCGCACTTCCGTGCGGTGCGGGGTAGCCCCCGGGCAATCATAAGTATGATGGCAATTGGTTACCTGCCAGAGCATACGTCCCTAGATCACACTAAAGAGTATGATGCTAGGTCAGAGAAAAATTCCTCTGGTAAGGAAATGTTCCATCCGCAGGTTCTCCTACGGATACCTTGTTACGACTTACTCCCAGTCAGCAGTTTCACCGTGGTACCGCCGCTTGCGCGTAACGGCCCTTCGGGTGCCCCTACC
>CALRCM010000045.1 GCA_943354555.1 Candidatus Peribacteria bacterium
GCACACATACTTACTAAACCAGTCCCACTGTCCTATGTCTGGAAAGCAACTCGCTGCATCTGCTTCACTGACAGGCGCATCCGGATGACTTCGTAAGACGATCTTTAAAAATTCCGCACGATTCAAAATGCGATTCGGCCGAAATGTCCGGTCGGCATACCCCCCCACCGCACCAAGCTCTGTAAGGACGCTTACACCGGCGGATTCTGCGGAGTTGAATGGTGCATCGGCGTAGTCGTTGCTTTGGTCGACAAAGGAAAGTGCAAGAGCTGTAGCCGGCAGTAAAAGCCCCACGGAGATCATGAATTTCGCACGCATGGCAGACAGTATACGCTCAAAAAAAATCCGTGAAAAAGTACAAGAAAATGCTGTGACAAACTTGACTATATTAGCTAATAGCTGATTATTATAGTATGCCAGATGGAAATGAACACCATGGGGATGAGGAGGGGGATGATGAGCAAAATGGGAATCAGAGAAGGCAGGGGGGTAGGATTATAATGAGTGGCAATGTTCCCCCAGAATTCATAGCTGAGTTAGAAAGAAAGATTGCTGATGCTACGCATAAGTTTGATCAAGATGCGCTTATAAGTGCCATAGAGGATATTCTTTTCCAAGAAGTGGATGGGGACCCTTCTGAGCTCGTGAAAAGAATCTTGGGCAGTGTTGATCCAATGCAACTGCATATTATTAGGGAGATTAATGGAGAAGAGGAATTTAGAACGACGCTTTTAAGAATCGCACATAGTCTTCAGGCATCTGATCATGGAGCTGAAGGTAATGATATGAATAGCCTTCTCAATGCCATGAGCCCCGATGACAAAATCGCAGCCTTATACCGAGTACTGATGTCCGCGCGGGAGGACCCCAGAGAAACTCACCGTGAACACCGTGAACATTCGCATCATCTGAGTCTGCTAAGTGCACTCTCGAAGTTGGCAGAGAAACTCAGCAGGGATCGCCAAGCTCTTAACACGGCAGAGCAAGCCACTGTGCGGATTCGCATGATGTCGAACCAGGAAAAAATTGCGCAACGCAATAATTGCCAAAGACAAAATCCCCATGCAAGCTTCTTGGATCACTCCGTCATCCGTCTCGATTCCGACCTAATATTTGTGAGAGCTTTTCTACAATCAACCGAACAATTCCAAAATCAGGCTGGTGCTCTGCTTCAAGTTGCCGAAGTGGAGCAAGGTATCGGATTTGCAGACTCTGTCCGTGAAGTCACGCTTGGGTTCCATGACATCGTCCAAAGAATGAAGGATCAGGCGGATGGTTTCTCTGAAAAATGCAATGCATTTCTGCAACAACTGGAGGCGTACCACCTGAAGTTGGGCTACATCTACTGCACACCAGACGATATAAGGGATCGCCGACAGAACGTACCAAAAAATAATCGTATTCCTCTCTACAACAACAATCTGCACCAGACAGCTTTGCTCCATAGCATTGAAACCCATATTCCTGCTGCAAAAGTAAGTACAGGAAAAAGGGAGGCTGGTGCCAAGGGCAATGATCTGGAGTACGATATTGCAGCGGCAAAAGGATTTGCCGAGTTTCTAAGAGGGCAAGGGGATATCAAATTGTTGAAGCACACAACCGCTCCGGATTTTTTCCGCGTTCTCGGCAGTGTGATCGGATCCCTTCATCATATTTATGTACAGTTCCATGAAGAGTATGAGAAAGCAAAAATTGAAGCAGTATTCAGCCAAGGGCCCGCTGGTGCACGTCAGATGTTTGCCATACAAATGAATCAAGCACTGGAAGCTAACAGTCTGACAGGTGCGGAAAATGTGAAACGTTTTAATCCGAAAGCAACTGAAGAGATTCTTGGAAGTTTAGATATGAGCAAGCCTCCCCGTGAAGACGAGGGGGAAGAAATAGATTGGCACCCGCATGAGGCTAAAACTCCAGATGACAACCGCAAAATCGCCATCTATAGAAAAATAGAAGAAGTTTTGATGAGAATAGGCAACGACCGCGGCACGATGGGTTGGATTGCACTCAAGGATGATATCGAGGAGCTCATGCGTATGAAGGCGGGCCTCAGTAAGACCAAACAGAGCCGGAGACGACGGCTGAGGCAGGACAAAGACCGCGATAACATCACGTATGGAGTAGCTGGCGGCACCCCGTATGAGCCGTTGCATCTGGAGCAGATACCATCAGAGCCCGCCTCATGGGACGATCTCGTTGGCTCTTCATGGAAAGACATCAGAGATAAAATGGATGTTATTTATGGTCATGCAAAGATGTCACGAGTCTTCACAGATCTTGCACCCCGTCGGCAGATCAACAGCAATGCAATCCTCATCGGTCCTCCGGGCTCAGGAAAAAACCTCGCAATCCGTGCAATGATGTCCGACCCACGAACAGTTGGTATCGCAACAACCGTCGGAGATCTTATGAGTGAATATATGGGACGCGGACAACATAACGTCACGGATCTCTACGAAGAAGCCGCGCGGGTACGCGAAGAGCACGATAAGCCTGTCATTATTGCCCTCGATGAGTTTGATGTGATGTTTCCGGAAAAAGACGGAGGTGCCGTCAGCACGATAAAAAGGGATATGCAAAAAGCATTTCAAGCCGTGCTGGACGGCCACACCATGCGCGATGGAGTCTTTACAGTCGGTCTCACAAATAATCCGGAAAATATTCCCGCAGCGGTGCTGAGGCGGTTTGCGCATATCGAGATCATCGAGGCGCTCCGCTACGACGAACGCTTGATCTTGATGCAAAACCTCTTAGGAGGCATCCCGACCGAAAAAGACTTCATGAAAAAGGTGGACTGGAACCGCATCATGGAAGAATCCAAGTTCGCCAGCGGCGATACGATCGGCAAAGTCGCCGATGCAGCGTACCGGCACTTTGTGGATTTGTTTGAAAATCGTCGTCCGGGGCGACTGCAAAAAATACATGATCGGATCAGTGATATGAAAGATAAAGGCATCCAGCGGCTATCCAACAGTCAGAAGTTGCAGCTGTTCCGAGCTGGAAAAGGGAAGAGTGTTGTCCTTGTGGCGAGCGAATTTGAACAGCGCGCACTCGAAGTTCTTGAAAGTACAGAGGCGCAGTCTGACATGCGCGCACAGGAACAGTTCTATGAAGTGATCCGCCGTAAGCTCGATGACGGCTTTATGGACAGAAAGTTAGATAATCACTGAAGGAAATGAATGGCCCGAGGCCGCAGCCGAGGACCATGAGCGAGCGAAGTGAGTCGAATGGTGCTCCCGATAGGAATTGAACCTACATTTACCCCTTAGGAGAGGGTCGTTCTATCCATTGAACTACAGGAGCATTACAAAACAATAAACCGATTCTACGGCAACTGTAGCAAGGTTCGCTACTGACTACTCAAGGACAATCACCTGCCTCCCCTCAGCCCTTCGACCCCGCTCAGGGCCTCGATGCTGCCTTCACAACAATCAGGACTCCAATACAATCACTTGTCGACCTTCGGCAGGCAGGCCTCCTTTCAGCTTCCACTCGGATACTGCAGCAGTCCCCACTGCACCGATGACTTTGAGTACGTCATTGACAGTCGAATTCTCTGAAGCAAGTGGGATGATGACGCGTGGGTCAACCTCTTCGATAATCTTCTGAGCAAGCTTCGGATCGTCACCTTGGATCGCAAGAATGGCAACATCTCCAAGGAGGGAAAAATCATGATCAGTCCAGTCATGAAGAGGCGCCGATAGTACGGCAATGCGCACGCCCTCTGCCTCACAGACAAATGACACATGCCCACCTTCGCCCTGCCCTATACCACGGATACTTACTCCTCCCATGTCGTACTCTCCAGGCCAAGAAATCGTTCCCTCGGCAGGCTCCTCCTCCGGCTTACAAAAAAGCGTGATGGCTCCAGCTACCGCCTTTGGCGGGAAGAACGCCAGTTTCACCTTGTTACCAGTTTCGATCTGGAGACTGCGGCCGTCGGAAGAAGTAAATGTCAACATAACTCTAGAATAGAGAGAAACAAGAACATTGAAAATAGAAATGTAGGACAGAAACGTTTCTGTCCTACATTTCTATTTTCAATGTTCTTTCCTATTACTCTTCAATCCTCTCGATACTGGCACCAAGGCTCCTTAATTTTTCATCCAAACGATCAAACCCCCGTTCTATATACCGCACATCTGTAACAGTGGTTTCTCCTTCGGCACACAGCCCCGCAAGCACCATCGCCGCACCGGCACGGATGTCGTTACTGGCGACCTGTCTGCCCCGAAGTGTCGCAGGTCCAATAATGAGTGCTTCGTGTGCATTGAGAACTTCCACATGCGCTCCCATTTTTTCCAGTTCGTAGAGATAGGCCATTCTGCCTTCGAAGAGTGTTTCAAATATGCGACTAACTCCCTGTGCCTGCGTCATCACCACGCCCATCGGAGCCATGAGATCTGTTGGGAACCCCGGATGAATGAGGGTTTGGACTTTGATGGCCTGCAACGACGAAAGTTCTCCGTCGATAAATAAAGTCTTCTCTTCGGCATCGTATTTCCACACAGCTCCCATACGCCGGATAGTGTCTAAAAACATCACGAGTTGCTCGGGCTCGGCACCGTGAATCCGCACTTTGCCACGTGTGACGAGAGCCGCAAGTGCAAGCACGCCCGTCTCCAGATAATCACTAATGACGTTGTGCTCCACGCACTTGGGATGCGCTGTGCCGCGTACGACAAGGGAATGTGTTCCGATGCCTTCAACCTCCGCACCCATTTCCATGACAAATGTTTCGATGTCCTGCACATGCGGTTCCGCAGCGGCGATATCGATACGGGTTTCGCTAGGGAGAAGTGCGGCAGCGAGGATAACGTTCTCGGTCGCTGTGACGGAAAACTCGGGGAGAATGACATGACCGGCTTTGAGTGTGCCCTGAAGATGCAGCGAATCCTGCGTGCTCATATCACGTGCGCCAAGCTGTGTAAGAGCTGCAACGTGCGCTCCTACAGGGCGCTTTCCAAGGACACATCCTCCGGGGTACGCCATTTCGGCAACTCCGAAGCGGGCAAGGAGCGGACCAAGAAGCACAATGGATCCTCTGAGCTTGCCGACATACTCCGAGGGAATAGGCTTGCTCGTCAGCCGGTCTGTACGGATGCGTACCGTCCCCTCGATGAATGACGTATCTGCTCCGAGGAAGCGGAGAATCTCCAGCATCGACTCGATATCACGGAGTTTTGGGACATTCCGCAGTACCGTCTCACCACTGCAAAGGACACTCCCTGCAAGCAGTGGTAATGCTGCATTTTTGGAGCCGCTGATGGAAACATCTCCACGCAGTGGTGTGCCGCCGGTGATGCGATAACGGAGGTCGGGCATAGGGAAGGGAAGTATAGCGCTTAGGAGCCGATGTTACAGATGAAAGGCATGAAAGTTTGCGAGAGCAACCCCTATCTATGCCTCCAACTTTCCCATAAAAGCAGAATTGCTCCAATCGTTATACAACTATCCGCCACGTTGAATGTGGGGAATGTTCCGATCTGGATAAAGTCCGTCACAAGCCCATCGGGGATGCGGTCGATGATATTGGCGATGCCGCCGCCGAGAATGAGACCGAAGGAAAATTGAGAATTGAGAATTGAGAATTGAGAATTTTTTGATAGTTGAGCAGAGCGAATGGCAATGACCGCGACGATGATCAATGCGATGCCTATCAGAATTTCCTGAACGATAGGCGGCAAACGAAGGCCAAAAGCGATGCCGGGATTGTGGGAAAGTTCGAGACCGGCAAAGGAGCCAAGAATGGCAATGCGTCCAACGAGAAATTGATCGACAAGCTGGGCTGAAATAAGACTAAGCGCAAATGCTACTGCCGTGGTCATATGAAGAATGCGCATATGTTAGATATATACAGGAATACGGGCCTTGAATGCCCTATTCCAATCTTGCATTTCATCGAAAATCCTCTACAATAGAGATAGGGAATTGATGACTGCTCCATGATTCATGGAACGGTCGGTTTTTCATCTTCTTCACTTTTCGTTTTTTAGTCCTCTTCATCCTCTTCTATGAAAGCTTCCTTCATCGCCGCCCTTCGACAAGCTCAGGGTTGCAATGGATCTATTACCATCCTTTCCCTCTTTTAATATGAAGGCATCATTTATTGCAGCAGTAAACCAGATCTGCTCTGAAAAGAACGTCAGCGCCGACCAAGTCATCGAAGCTGTGAAGCAGGCGATCGCAACAGCTTATCGCAAGGACTTCGGCAATAAGGAGCAGGAAATCCGTGTGGATCTCCCTGAGGGCAAGGAGCATCCGGTGATTTTGCTTGTGAAGGAAATCGTCGATGATGTGGAGAATGAGAACTTCGAAATCAACATCAAGGATGCAAAGAGGATCAAGTCCGATGCCGAAGTGGGCGACGAGATCGAGATCGACGTGACTCCTGAGGGCTACGGCCGCATCGCCGCTCAGGCTGCCAAGCAGGTGATTCTCCAGAAGCTGCAGGAAGCCGAAAAGATGTCGCTCTTTGAGATGTTTAAAGACCGCGAGGAAGAGCTTCTTACGGCAACGGTCACAAAAGTGGAACCCAACTGGGTGACCCTCGAGATCGAAGGCATGACAGTATCGCTTCCATGGAGAGAGCAGATCCCTGGCGAGCACTACTACACAGGTAAGCGCATCCGTGTGTACCTCGATACTGTGGAGATGACGGGCAAAGGACCGCAGCTTCGGATCTCCCGCACGCACTCCGGACTGGTACGAAAGCTTCTGGAGCTTGAAATCCCAGAAGTACGCAATGGCGATGTGGAAATCATGGCCATCGCACGTGATGCAGGGTTCCGCAGTAAGGTCGCAGTCAAAAGCAAGGATCCGCGCATCGACCCGATCGGTGCCTGTGTTGGACAAAAAGGCGTACGCATTCAGGCAGTGATGGAAGAGATCAACGGCGAGCGCGTCGACATGATCGAGTGGAGTGAAGATCCAATCCGCTTAATCTCTACGGCCCTCCAGCCTGCAGCCATCTCCGCAGTCATCATCGTGAACGATCAGGAATCCGTCGACGAGCAGGGACGCCGAGTAAAGAAGCGCGCTGCTGTTTTCGTCGAGGAAGCACAGCGCCCGATGGCTATCGGAAAGAAAGGACAGAACATCCGACTGGCTACCGAGCTCACCGGCTGTGAGCTTGATATGTACAACTATGAGGAACTTCCTGCCTTTAAAGCCAAGCTCGCCGAAATCCGCGGAGGACCGGTAGCAGTTGTGGAGATTCCAAAAGAAGGAGAGGAAGCATCCCAGGAGCAGCCGCCTGTCCTGAGCCCAGTCGAAGGGTCCCCGGCTGCGGCCCCAATCACAGAAGAGCCGTCGGCAACTGTTACTGAGGAGGAAAAGCCTGCAGAGGCTGCAGATGCGACGTAGTTGTATTACGTATTATGTATTACGTATTAGGTATGATGCTCCACACAAGTGGAACGTCCATACTTAATACATAATACTTAATACATAATACTGTCACCAATGTCTCTCCCCAATCTCTCCTTCACCGTCCTCGATACCGAAACGACGGGATTCATTCCAAGGACGAACCGCGTGATTGAATTTGCATCAGTAAGAGTGGAAGCAGGCAAAATTGTGGATCGTTTCGAAGAGCTTTTAGCCATCCCGAAAAACGATGTACCGCCCGTCATTCAGGTACTGACGAGAATCCGACCGGATGCCTTAAGTGGAAAACCAACATTTGAGGAATGCCATAAAACGATTCTCGAAAAGATAGGAGAAGATACGCTGATTGTCGGTCAAAATGTCAGCTTCGACATTAAGATGCTCAAAGGAGAAGGATTGGATCTTAGCGAACGCCCGTGGATCGATACGTCGATGCTCGCGTCGATGGTGTTTCCGGAACTTGCAAGTTACTCACTGTCGTATGTCAGCACTGTGCTTACGCTGAATCACGAACCCGTCCATCGTGCGATGGGAGACGTGATGGCAACACTGGAACTCCTCGAACGATGTTGGGATCGATTTTTAGAACTTCCTCAAGACAAACTCGATGAACTGCGCAATGCATTTGCGAAAAGTTCAGCGGGGTACAGGCTTCTTGCAGAAGCACTACCGAAGAAATCCAACGTTCATAAAACTCCTCACTGGCTAAATCCACCAAAAACTCCGCAACCTTCGCAAACTCCGCAAACTCCGCAACCATCCTCACCTTCATCTGTAAATTCCACCACCCTCCTCACCGACTCTCTCCATCCCCAAACACTACAAACGATCATTGCCGATGCTACAAAAAAATCCGGAACCACTTGGATCGCCGTGAAGAATCTGGAAAATACTCTGCGTCGCCTAGGTCCACTTTCCGCAGATGTCCGCGTGTTGCATCCGCCGTTCCTTCTTCTGAATCCGACAACAGTCGATTGCCTCGCATCTCAGGAAATACTGACAAGCGAGGAGGCATCGCTCCTTGTAAAAATCCGCTGGTACACCCCGCGGGCACAGGGCGATTTCCC
>CALRCM010000046.1 GCA_943354555.1 Candidatus Peribacteria bacterium
GCGAGATCATTCTTCCCTCCTTTCACCGCTTCCTGTGCAATTGCCCGATGAATCTCCCCCTGCGGCTCGAAGCCGTTTTGGAGACTGTACTCGAGGAAGGTGATCGCATTCTCGTACTCGCTACGCATGCTGTAGGCACGTGCGAGGAAGTACTGGGTTTCGGGCTTACTGGGATCGAGGTTATAGGCATGCTCGAGAGAGGCGACCGCGCTATCCGCGCGCTCCGTCGTGAGCTCGCAGTACCCCTGCACGATCCACGCGTCGCGGTAGTCATCCTGCGTGCGTGTAACGGTGCTTAAGAGTGGCAGCGCCAATTCACACTCGTGCACCTGTGCGAGTGACCGCGAGAGAAGGGTAGTGAGGTGAAGCTCTGTGCTCTCGGGGAAAAGCGCGAACTCGTCGTAGGCCGCCTGCAGACTTCTCGCGTAGGAACGCAGCACAGGTTCCCATCCGCCGATGACAGCTGCGAGCTCTTGTTGTGCCTGAGGATGATTGCTTTCGACGATCGCGAGCAGCGCGAGACCGTAGTGTTTCTGGGGGCTGTCTCCTCCAGCTTCGAGCATTTCCCGTGCACGCAGGAGTTCCCCTGTGCGAAGTGCCACGATGCTTTCAAGAAGCAGTAGATCTTCACTCCTTGCTCCCGCGGCGCGCAGTGCCCGTATTGTCCCGCGCACACCATCAATATCCCGTCTCTGTAGCTGCGCCTGTGCGAGCTTGCGCAGTGCGGGAAGGCCTCCACCATTTTCCACGGACTCCTTGTACTCATGTTCCGCCTGCGTCCAGTTTCCCCTGAGAGCGAAGATGTCGCCTTCCCTCAGGTGGAGTACTGCACGGTCTTTCGGATCAATCGCCGTTGCCGGAGCAAACGAAGGTGCGAAGTCGTTCATGGTGATGCCGCTTCCCGTCGTGGATTGTCGGAGGTTTTGGCTGTATGCCCGCAGCTGCCACCACACGAGGAAAATGACTCCCAAAGCGCAGATCATTGCAAATGCAACGGGAACGGCGATGCGGGCGGGGAGCTTCATGCGGAAGAGAGCGTAGCAAAAGTTTGCGAAGGTTGCGAAGTTGCGATTTTTTTGTAGGACAGGAACGTTCCTGTCCCACAAAAAAATCCGAACTATGCATTGAGAGGATTGGTTTCAAGACGACAAGCGTGGCCATTCTTGGCCGCGCGCGTTTGCTACATCAAGACGGCGCACCCAAGAATGGATGCGCTGGATGTTGGACAGGCGTCTCTATTTCTCCACCCTCGGACTCAGTTCCCCGTCATCTGTACTCTCGGCCCCGACACTTGCGCGTGCGGCAGCCTGTGCGATGTGCTTTGGTAGGACATTTTCGATGGCTCCCCACTTCGCTTCCATGTCTTCAGGGAGAAGGATCGTAACCTGATCCCCGACTTCCGCGCGGTAGAAGGTTACAGACGCGAGAAGCACTCTGTACGCCTTGCCGTCGGCAAGAATTTTGTACTGTCCGTCCTCTTGTATAAGGACACCGACAGCCATTTTTCTCTGGATCGGAGAGATTTGCTTGTAGATGAATTTTCCTTCATCAGTAATCGTCAGTTTCATCCCGTCACCTTCGACAAGCTTGCTCTTACTCGCGTAGTTTGCCGGTACAGGGTACGTCTGACCATTGCTATCCATCATGTTCTGGCCGTCGAAGACTCCTTCGACAATTTTGCCGGAGACCGCACCAGAGGGGCTCATACTTCCTGCGCGCGAAACAATGCGCTCGCGGTCGGTATCCGTCACTCCGGTGACCTGACGCAGAAGAGCATTCGCAGTTTTCAGAGACGCATTCGCGCTTTCGATGAGTTCCTGAACCTGGAGGATGATGTCGTCGGACATGGGGGGTGTGGAGGGGGTAGAGACGCACCGTTGGTGCGTCTTTTCTGTCGTATCAGAACGATTCCGCAGATACATCGAGAGAGGTGGATGTCAGGCGTTCCCGTAACTCGATGTCTGTGAGCAGACCGTCTTGGGCACCAATGACACCAACGACACTGCTGCTGTTTATTGTACCCGCCTTGAGGGCAAACGGCAAGTCTTGCCCCTGCAGCAGTGCCCAGCTTGCGGCTGCCGTAAAGGCATCGCCGGCACCGGTAGTGTCGACGACGGAAGTCTCGGGGCAGACCGGGCAGCGGTAGAGATGCTTTCCATCTGTAGCTAAGGATCCTTTGCCGCCATCGGTGATGCACACAAAGCGCGTTCCGCATTGTACGATGCACTGCATCGCTGCGTGCATATCCTTCAAGCCGGTGAATCGCTCAAGCTCTTCGCGATTGAGGATGAGGAGTGACGTGCAGGCGAGCAGGAGCTGATTCTCTTTTTCTTTCACACCACGATCGAGAATGCATCCTCCGGGATTCCACGTGAATCCACGTTTGGATTTTGAGAGTATTTCCACGAGGTCATTTTGGATGATGCACCCTTGTTCCTGGATGTGATTGAGGATCACCCAGTCGGCATCCGCAACTGCTGCACGATTAAACACTGCATCGTGAAGATGCGCATTTGTTCCCGGTGTATAAAGGATAACTCTCTCGCCGCTCTTCGCACTCAGGATGATCGAGAAGCTTGTGGTCTCTTTCTCTACGACGGTCAGACTTTCGGTCTTCACCCCTTCGTTGCGAAAGTTTTCCAGCAGTCTCTGTCCCCACTGGTCTTCGCCGATGACGGAGGAGATGGATGCACTGCACCCGAGGCGCGCAAGTCCAACCGATGTATTGCCGGCTCCTCCTCCACAGGTTTCCGTGACCTGCTCCACGCGAAGTTTACTGCCGAGAGGAAGCTCAAAGCACGGAGATCCTTCCTTGTGCACACTGTCGTGCGGGATGTGAACGAAGAGATCGTACGTGACTCCGCCGATCGAGATGGTGCGGGGTCGTGTCATGAGGCTAATGTCTGTACCTCTGTTCCATACTCTGTAGAAATTGCAGCGTCATCTGCATCGTTTTGCGGCGCTGTCTCTGGATATAGAACGCTCCGACGGAGAACGCTCCGGCGATCCACCATGCGATCGGTGGCAATCCGACATCCGGAGTGGAAGGAGCGCCACTATGGACTGTTCCGGAAGGGGGAATGTCCGGTTGGCTGGGGAATGACGAAGGTCCGGGTCCGCTTCCGGCGCCGATGCCGCTTCCGATGAGGCCGAACGGTACCGGATCCGCGGCAGTCGGATGAAATCCTCCGCCGGTTGCTGCAGGCGATCCTTGGCCTTCCGCTGAGAGATCCTTGAGCATGTCACCCGTCGTGGTGATAGGAGTCAGGCGCAGGAAATAATTCACGTCATTGAGAAGATCACGGAGTGTGTATGCACGGAGATCGCCGTTCAGTATGCGAATTTCCGTGAGGTTGCCGTCCTCCACTCCGTACTCGAGCTTGAAGGAGGAAAGGGGAGTGTCTTCGTCGAGTGCGGACCACTCTATAAGGAGTGCGCCGTCCTGCGGTGTGACATCGAGCTTGAGACCCAGCGGTACCGCGGTTACCTCGATGCTTTTTGCTTTGCTCTCGCGGTCACCGGCAAGTGCCGTAACGGCGAAGTAGTACGTGGTTCCCGGCTTGAGTCCTCCGACGGTTGCTCCGCCTCTTGGGTCGGGGCTATCGAGGTAACTGCTGTAGTTCTTCGGCTCCGTGCCGATGTAGATCCGGTAGCCTTCGATAATGGGGTCTTCCAGAGGAGTCCAGGAGAGATCAATCTGCTCGATTTTTGAGGTCACCCGCACGCCCGTAACGGTCGGAAGAGCCTGCGAGGAAACCGAGAGCTGTACGCGCATTTCCCCTACGTTGCCGGCGCTATCCGTCAGCCGGACGATAGCCATGGTGGGTCCTGCAATCGTTGGCGTGAAGATGCCCGAGTACGTACCGGATGCGGATCTGCTTTCTGTAAGTTTGGTTTCGATGTCGCCGAGGACGAGCACAGCAGAAAGCCCCGGTTCGCTGAGGACGCGTACTGCGACGGGGGAGTTCACTTCCGGAGCGGCAGGATCGAAGGTGATTTCGCCTGCTTCCGCAGGGGTCTTGTCCAGACGGATGCTGATGTTTCCGGAGTCGTAGCGTCCGGATGCATCGCGCACGCGCAATGTGTGGTCTGTTTTCCGCGTATCGAGCTCGATGCTTATGGCGAACTGTCCGCTGTCGTCCGTTTCTCCTTGGACATCGCGCAGGCCACCCGTCACTTCGATATTGATGAACGGAGGACCTTTGCCTTCGACGGTGATGTTGTCGCTGCTCACCGTGCCGTCCGGCAGCGGCGAGGAAACCGTGATGTTGCGGCCGGTCTCGCCTCCGCCTTCGGTAGCACGCACGATGATCTCGTGCTCTCCGAAGACACAGGTTGCGGCGCCGGCTATAGCGCAGCTGCCGGATTCCTCCACGCGGATGACGTGTGTGGGTTCTCCGATGGCATTGGGCTCGCCGGGAGACTGGAACCGCAGCGAGAGACTGAGGCGCTTGACGCCGAAGTCACCCGGCGTGAAGCGGATCTCGCTCGGGATTAGTGCTTCGGGATCCGTCGTATAGATTTGCACCGTGCCGGTGTAGTCCTCGACGACATTGCCGTTTCTGTCCACCGCAGAGATATCGAGGGAGAGCGGTTCATAGACGGTGACCTCCTTTACATCACGGTCGAGGCGGATCTCAAAGTGATGGACGACATCGAAGCTGCTGCCAACCTGTCCGAAGAATCTGCGGCCAGCAAGGCTCGGCGGAGTGTAGGTGTTTGCGCTTGGTCTGGTGCCGTACATCGTTGCTGCAAGCATGCGGCTTCCCGTATTCCAGTCATTGCCTCCTATGGCCCATCCTTCGGCTGCGATCTGGACGGAGCCTGCAATGAGCTTACCGCTGATCAAGTCCATTGCCCGCAGATCGATGATGCCGGCGGCAGATGTGGAAACTTCAAAGATCTGTTCGCCCTGTGAGTCTGTCTCACTCGTCGCCGCAGAGATCTGGTCTTCTGGTCGGCTGGAAATCAGTGCGAAGCGTCGTCCGGAGACGGGGTTACTGTACCGGTCACGGGCGATCACACGTACGGTGAGGACTTCGTTGCCGTTTGCAGACAAGACATCGCTCTCGGCCTCCAGTGTGCTTTGCTGTGCATCAATGGAATCCGGCAATACGGTGAATGCCGAAGTGACGGGGACAGTGTTCTTTGTTCCCTGCGCCTCCACGCTGTAGCTGCCTGCAACCGTGAGGGCCGATCCTTCGATGCGTACGGAAGCATTGCCGCTGGCGTCGCTCTGTGTGGAGAGTGTGGTCTCGGGTCCGTACGGTGGAACGACCGTTACATCTATGGAGCTTTGCGCTTCCATTCCGTGGAGGGTGATACTCGTACCGAGGCCCGCAACCGTATCTGCTGCATTCAGAAGAGCAGCCGAAAGTGCGACTTGTGGAACAAGGAGAACGAGCAACGTGATCGAAAGTTGTTTGCGCATAAATCTGACTATTCTATCAATATTTTGGTTTTCCCTCAATCAGGGGAGGGTTGTCATTGTATAGTTTTAGTATGTATTGATATGTATGTGGAGGTACGGCTGCAGAGTTTTTCGCTGCGAATTCGTCTATGAGGGTCCGATTGAGCGATCATCAGTCACTAATCTCCATTCATCCGTCAATACGCTTTCGGTGCAGAGAGCGGTTCCGAGTTCTATGATTGATGCCATGCATCGCCTTGCTCTAAAAGCTGTTGTATGTTCCATTATGCTTTCTGCTTGCTCCCTTCCGGGTACAGGCGGTGGAACCGCTAGTGTGTGCACAGAGGATTACTGGGACGGGGAGATCGGTGCGTGTTTGCCGGATGGCTGGGTGGTGGTCGACACGGAAACACTTCTCCAGCGCGGCGTTCCGCCGGAGACGATTGTCGCATTCCAGTCGGAGGAGGCAGTCTCGGGTCAATTTCCGACGGTGGCGGTGAACCGTGAGCTCCTTGCGAAAGAAATAAGTAATGAGGACTTCAGCTCGGCAAGCATGCGTTCTGTTTCGGTTCTTCCCGGATACATACTTGTCGATGTCCGCTCCGCACGCGTCGACGGGTCGAAAATGGATGTGCATATTTTCTCCGCGCAACCGAGCGAGTCGGAACCCCGCAGGAAGTACTATCAAATGAGTTTTAGCGATGCACTTCGCGGCTATACCGTGACCGCGACAACGCCGGTAGCTATCGAAGATGCGCTCGAAGAAAAGCTCTTTGCGATCTTTGAGGGGTTT
The DNA here is from genome assembly GCA_943354555.1 of Candidatus Peribacteria bacterium. Taxonomy (GTDB): domain Bacteria; phylum Patescibacteriota; class Gracilibacteria; order Peribacterales; family Peribacteraceae; genus 2-12-FULL-55-11. The sequence continues at coordinate 6,204 of CALRCM010000046.1, forward strand.
ACCCTTAAAGATCCGGAGGCGGTGAAGAAGTAGAGTTTGAACATTCCCATTCGCCGCACACCAGTAGGTGGTGCGGCTTGTTTTGTGCCTACCAATTGCAGCCCAATTTGAGATCCCAGAGATCCCAGCCGCACGCCTACTGGCGTGCGGAAAGAATGAAGTGGTGGGAATTTTCTTGTATGATATATCGTGTCGATGTTTTGGTGCCGTCGCCAAGCAGTAAGGCAGGGGTCTGCAAAACCCCCATGCGTGGGTGCAATTCCCACCGGCACCTCCAAAGTTACATTCGAGCTGAGCGCGAGCATATTGCGACGCGCGAAGCCGAAGATACTTTGTCCTCCGAAGCTCGTATGTACGAGCGAAGGGGGACAGTAAGACATCACACTTCGAAAACTCCACCATTCCTCTGGCATTCATCATACGCATGCATAGAATCTTTCCATGGATTCTTCGCAACGCAGAGAGGTTTTCGGCGATATCTATGATCCTGCTTGGGAGGGTTTCCCAGGTGACCCTGTCCGGTGGGACATCGCTGCGACAGTCCTTCGTGTCTACCGCTTACTGGAGCAGGGGAATATTCCGGAAGCGAGGTACCTGTGGGAAGTTGCTACCGAAGAACTGCGCGGAAGATTTCGCAGAATATTGCTTAAAGGTCCTGCAGAGTACGTTGCTGCTCCCAAGAAAATAACTCCGCGACTACTTTCTGATGTTGCGTCGGTGATCGGTCAGCTGAACCGTTCGACAAATGATGAGCCGCTGCAGATGCTCTGGAGGATTGTCAGTGAGGGGTTGGCTTAGAATGGAATGCCTATCATATTTTGGTTTTCACTAATCAGGAAAGGATAAAAAATATAGATAAAAATCATATCAGGAGCAGCCTTTCTGGCTGCGGTTGTTCTAGAATGTAAAGCTATGCTTGAGCGAAGACCGATTCAGAATGGCGAAACAATGTTTCTCACAACAGTGACGCGCAATCGCCAGAAATTTTTTGCTGATAATGCTGCAGCACGCATTGCAGTAGAGGCGTTGTATACTATTCAACATTTCTATCCGTTTTTCCTGCATGGTTTTGTCATCATGCCGGACCATTGTCATTTCCTAATCAGGATTCCTGAATACGGATCGGTTTCCAAGATGATGGGTGTCTATAAGCGGGCAGTTAGTTTTAATGTGGGGAGAGGTCCACTTTGGCAGTCTCGTTTCGACTGTCGAATGCCTGATAATATTTATGCAACACTTGATTACATTCATGGCAATCCTGTCACTGCCGGTTTGTGTGAAATCCCCGAAGCATATCCTTGGTCTTCAGCTTCAGGTAAATGGGACATACATCCCTATGAAATGTAAAAGGACCGCAGGCAGAAAGCCTGCTCCCTATTTCTAGGTAAAAGCAGATCGGGAGCAGCCGCCTGCCCTGAGCCTGTCGAAGGGTTCTGGCTGCAGTCCTATGCAAATGTCAACGCGGTTGATAGCGCTAACCAAACGTCAGCGCCTCAGGAAAGAAGATCAGTAGTAACCCGAGTGTATACATGAGCGCTCCGCCAAAGATCAGCGTGAACCTTCTGTACTTTGTCGTGAGGCCGGTTGCGTGAAGTGTGAAGACCGCGATGCCGAAGATCACGAAGTCATCGATCATGTACATAAGGATGAAGAGGCCGATGTAGCCGTAGCGGGCGGCATCAGTCACGTTATTAAACGCGAGGATCTGCGTGAAGATCGCTGGGAGGCCTGCGGTACACACGAGCTCGATCATGTTCACCGAGACCGCGAGCACGGCAACTCCGAGGATCATCGCGGGCCAGGCGGAGTACTCCATGATCTCTTTCATCCGCGCAATCGTGCGCTGGCGCCGCGAGAGATTGGTTACTTTGCACTGGTTGGGGTCTTTGCCGAAGGCTTCATAGAGGTAAAAACCTCCGCCGCCGATCGCCACGAGTCCGATGATCTTCTGGACCCACATGTTGTAGCCGATGAGGAGAAACACATTGAGCCATGCGGCGATGAAGAGGTAGTACACGGCACCGCTCACGAAGAGGAACGTACCGCCGATTACCCACACCTTCTTCATGTCGTGGGTGTTGATGAGCAAGGTGA
>CALRCM010000047.1 GCA_943354555.1 Candidatus Peribacteria bacterium
GCGATATCCGCAGTCTCACCGTCACGGATCTCTCCGACGAGAATGACGTTCGGATCCTGACGTACAAGAGCACGGAGTCCCGCAGCAAACGTAAGATTCACTTCAGCATTCACCTGAATGTGGTTCACACCGGCGATCTTGTATTCCACCGGATCCTCGATCGTGGAGATGTTTACATCAGGAGTGTTACGCATTTTGAGAAGTGCCGTCAGCGTCGTGGATTTTCCTGATCCTGTAGGCCCCGTTGTCAGTACCATCCCGTACGGACGATGTATGGCCTCTGTGAGAATCTTCTGGTGCACTTCGGAGAAGCCGAGATCGGAAAGTGTGATGGAGCGAACGTACGACGCGAGTAGGCGCATCACGATCTTTTCACCGTCGACGACGGGGACAATCGAAACGCGCACGTCCATCTTACCGACCGGCGTCTCATGGCGGATGGCGCCGTCTTGGGGACGGAAGTGTTCGTCTGTCCGCATATTGGATGCGATCTTCACACGATTCACAACACCTTCGTAATAGGTCTTTGGAATACGACCGGCCTCATGCAGCACACCGTCGACACGGAAGCGGACAATGGTCATTTTTTCCTGCGGCTCGAAGTGAATGTCGGAAGCACGTAGCTCGATGGCATCATTGATAATTTCGTCGAGAATGCCGGGGGCAACTTTGCCGTTCTTTTCGATGATCTGCTGGAAGCGGGTGGCAAGTGGTTTCCGATACGCGTGAAATGTCGCATCGATGGCCGACTGCCCTGCATACACGACTTTGACCTTACCGCGGAATGCCGGGGTTTCGTCCTTCTTTTTTGCGCCCCCGAGAGAAAATGCCGGTTTCTTCTTTTTTTCTCCGACTTTTCCGTCACTGCCAATTTCGATAATACCCTCTCCATCTTTCTTCCCGAGATTCGCCTTGATGACATCCACGAGCGTGGGCTCTGTTGGATCAGATGTAGCAATCGTTACAGAGTCATTATTTTTTTCAACGACGATCGCATTGAATTTCCGCGCAACAACCTCGGGAAGCAGGTTGATGATCTCCGGCGTCGGTGGGTCTGCATGGAGATCGTGGAACTCCAGTTTGTAATGCTCGCAAAGCGCGCTTTCAAAGAGCGTCTGGGTGATGAGCCCCTGCTCGGAAAGAACATTCATCAATGGCGCATGCTGCTCCTTCGCAGCCTTTAAAGCACCCAGCAGTTCTGCATCAGAGATATAACTTTCCTCAACGAGGATTTTCCCGATGTCTGTGTCTGTGAGAGCCATACGTATGTGTTAGAGAAATGTTTTGACGACTTTGACGATCTCCGTAATCGGCGTGTTGGACTTCACCATGTAGTCTTTGGCACCGAGCTCTTTGGCACGTGCGCGGTCTTCGTCCTGACCGAGATTACTGAGCACAATCACCGGAGTTTTCTTTTTAAGATTCTGCAAAAACGTGAACCCGTCCATCTCCGGCATAATAAGATCGAGAAGAATCATCGCAAATTTTCCCGTATTCGCCTCTTTTAGACCCTCGGCACCATTGTTGGCAACGGTACAATCAAATCCTTCATGTGTGAATTTCAGCTCCAGAGCATAGGAGAGTGGGCGCTCATCTTCAATAATGAGAATGCGCTTCCCGCCGCCGATTTTCGCGGCTTTGCCCGTAGGTTTTTCCTCTCATGGCATAATGTGTATGTTTAGGTAAATTATAGCAGAAAATGGCAAAATGGGCAATAATGCAGAAGCCGAGGTTATGCAATGCTATGCGGCGGTCCTGCGATCTTCCCAACCCTTCATCCATGCCCCGCGCGCTCCTCTCCGTCTCCGACAAAACAGGCATCGTCGACCTTGGAAAGAGACTCCAAACGTGCGGCTGGGAGATCCTCTCCACTGGCGGAACACAGAAGGCTTTAAAAGATGCCGGAATCCCCGTCACCCCTGTTGAAGATGTAACACAATCACCCGAGTGCTTCGGCGGACGTGTGAAGACGATGCACCCGAAGATCATGGGAGGGATTTTGATGCGGCGTGACAACCCATCGGATGTGAAGGAGGCACAAGAGCAGGGGATTGAACCGATAGATCTAGTTGTGGTGAATTTGTATCCGTTCGAAGACGCGGTGAAGAAAAATCTGGAACAGTCTGCGCTCATTGAACAGATCGATATCGGCGGCCCCACGCTTCTGCGGAGCGCCGCAAAAAATTCCGCATTCGTGACAGTCGTCTGCGATGTTGATGATTACGAACGGGTGATCGTACAGATAGAGAATGGAGGAATGAAATTGGAATTACGGCAAGAACTAGCCGCAAAAGCGTTCGCCCGCACTGCAGCATATGATGCTCTGATCACAGAAACACTTTCCCAGAAAAAACATGCGGGCATCGTGCTCACCAATGCTCTGAGCCTGCGGTACGGCGAAAATCCGCATCAGTGGGGAACATATTTCGATCTGTACGGTACGCAGCGCCCGTGGAAAGTTGTGCAAGAGGAAGCAGGAAAACCCATGAGCTATTTGAACCTTCTCGACGCCGACGGTGCTTGGAATCTGGTACAGGAATTTTCCGAACCAACCGCCGCCTGCATCAAGCATGCGAATCCATCGGGTGTAGCTAGTGATGAAAACATCACCGACGCATTCCAGAAATCCTACGATACGGACAAACTCTCTGCCTTCGGCGTCATCGTCGCTCTGAACCGTCCGTGCAACGCGGAAATCATCCAGAAGATCATCGATCAGAAGATTTTTGCAGAGGTGATCATCGCTCCGGCGTACGAACCGGATGCCATAGAAATCCTCAAACAGAAGCCAAAAATACGGGCTATAGAGTTCCTCGGAACAAGGAACAAGGAACAAGGAACTCTCTACCGTTCCGTCCTTGGTGGCATGCTCGTTCAAAACCCTGACAATAGCGTGGTAACGGAAAAAGATCTCACCTGCGTCACGGACAAAAAACCAACGCAGGAGCAGATCGCCGATATGCTTTTCGCATGGAACGTTGTGAAGCACGCGAAGAGTAACGCGATTGTCTTTGCCAAGGATTTAGTAAGTGTGGGCATCGGCTGTGGTCAGACAAGCCGTGTCGACAGCACGTGGATTGCAGCAAAGCGCGCAGGAGATCGCGCGAAGGGCGCTGTGATGGCCAGTGATGCCTTCTTCCCATTCCCGGACTCCGTCGAAGAAGCCGCGAAGCACGGCATCGCAGCGATCATTCAGCCGGGTGGTTCGATACGCGATGCGGAGGTGTTTGCGAAGGCAAACGAGCTGGGAATTGCCATGGTGACGACTGGGGTCCGTGTTTTCAGGCATTAATAAGATACATACCAGCGATATGCGGTTTAATTATAATTTGACAAATTAATAAAAAAATAATATAATGACTAATATGGATGATGTTGAACCTACTGATGAAACTAGGTTATCTGGCGACACATTTCCTGATAAACGTCCTTCTGAGGAGGATTCAAAAGAAGGGAAAATTCAAAGAGCATTGGCTCATCTACCAGATGATATGCGCAGAATGTTTCAATTACGCTTCCGTGAAGCGAAGACAATCGAAACTGTTGCCGCGATAATGGGTCTGACGAGAGAAGATGCCCTCATCCTGTCTTCCAAGGCAAATCATGCCGCGCATGAAGCATTGGTAAGAGAGGGTGTGATCAAGAAAAAGCGAAATACCTAAGTGATCACATCTTTCAAAGATGAAACTAGTCTTGTTGGCAAGCGCCAAAGCTACAACGTTCTTCTACCTGCGATTGCCTCTTTCAGTGTAATTTGATCCGCAAATTCAATATCCGCACCCATGGGTAGCCCATGCGCAAGACGGGTGATTTTGGAAACGCTGCTCCCTAGTTTCTGCCGGATGAATGTTGCCGTTGCCTCTCCCTCGATGTCCGGATTGGTGGCGATAATTAATTCCAGAATGTCTCCTCTGCCGCAACGATCAATTAATTCCTTGAGCTTCAGCTGCTCCGGCCCCATGCCGTCGATAGGGGAAAGGATACCATGAAGCACATGATACAAACCCTTGTATCCTGTTTTTTCGAAGGCAATAACTTCAAGAGGGGACTCGACGACAAGAATCGTGGAACGGTCACGCGAAGAATCCTCACAGACGGAACACTTCTTTTGCAGCGTCACCATCTGACAGTCGCTGCAGTACTGGAGTTCTATGCGCAGATTGAGTAAGGCGTTTCCCAGCGACTCCGGCGATGCCTTGGAACTTCGAAGTAAATGGAACGTCAGGCGTTCGGCAGACTTATGCCCGATGCCCGGAAGCTTGCTGAATTCCTCAATGGCGCGCTGAAGGGGGGCGGGGAGAAGGGACATCTTCAATAGTGTACAACAAAAAAACAGAAGGTTGCTGGTTGCTGATTCCTTAGCAACCAGGAATCAGCAACTAGCAACTAATACTCCCGTCCTTCCCGCAATTTCCTCTCCACCTCCCGCTTCTTAATCGACGCACGTTTATCAAACTGCTTCTTGCCTCTGCAAAGCCCGATCAATACTTTGATGTACTTCCCTGCACGTACTTCCAGAGGAATAAGTGTCAGCCCTTTTTGGTCAACACTAGATTGCAACCGATCATATTCCTCCCGCTTCAAAAGAAGCTCCCGATCATGCGCTGGATCGTGCCCGGCACTGTTTGCTGCGTACTGGTACGGAGAGATGGTGATCTTGCGAGCAAACGCACGGCCGTCTCTAAGGAGAACATACGACCCTGCGAGGCTGATGTGCCCTGCCCTACAAGACTTCACTTCGTGCCCCATGAGCATGATCCCAGCCTCGATAGACTCCAGAATCTCATAGTCAAACTTTGCACGCCGATACTGAGCGACCACTTTCATGCGACCAGAATACCCTGAAAAGTGGCAATAACGCTGCCATTAGACCAAAGAGAGACATTGACAATTCCTAAAAAAACCATATTATGGAGAGGTCTGCACTAGACATCCTCCCTGTATCCATTCCTGTGGTTGATTGCATAGAGAAACGCACTCACAACAGAAGAGACCATAGAAATGGGTGCAGGGGCGGCGAAAGCTTTTGCTTCTCGACAAATGTCGCCCGCAGATACTGGACTTCGTCCTCATCTCAGATCAGGACGAAGTCTTTTTCAATATGTTACAATGACCTATATGACATCACTCAACTCCACCGAATTGGGCTCTGTACTCTCTGATCTGGACAGGAACATGCCACATTATGAGAATGCAGGCGTCGCTGACGAACCATGCATGTCTATTAACGGTCCATCTCTTTCCCCGCACGATGTCAGACGCGAGATGCAGGAACAAACTCCGGTTGGCGTTCTTCTGGCAAGCCATTGGTCTCAATTGCGGAATACTACAGCCACCCATTAAGATTCGCGCGGCCAGGAATGGCCACGCTCGTAATGTGTGATTCTTAATATCAACGCAGCCATTCTTGTGTGCTTTTAAAACCAACCAACAGCACCCGCCTGTCCTGAGCGTTGTCGAAGGGTCCTCGGGTGCGGCAATACGCTATCAACATACCGCCGCACGTGGGGACACGTGCTGCTTGGTAGATTATTTTGGAGAAACCAGCGCACTCATTCTTGGGTGCGCATCATTAAGGAACCATAAACTGCAATAACCCATCACCAATGAGAAAAGTTGCAACCGTCCCCGCAAAAAGAAACGGCACAAAGGCAATGCGATCCTTGCGGGAAAGAATATCCCGCACAAGCAACACACTGACAACAACGGCACCGACAATGTAGGAAATACCGATAGCGATCAGGGTGTGTTGCCATGTCCCGAGAAGTAACCCCATCGCGATGCCAATGAGGATGTCACCACTTCCCATGATGCGCCCTCTGGAAACCGCCCATTGTAGAAAAAAGAATCCTCCACCGATCACCGGCGCGATCCACGCAGTATTCCCACGTAAAACGGCGGAGCCCAGTGCGACGAAAAGTAATGGGAATGTCACAGTATCGGGAATCTGCTTTGCATCTCCGTCCATCACCGCAAGTAAGAGGAAGAGCCAGAGGGCGATACCCAGACTTATGGTGAATGGATCGATATAGCCTTCGAGAAGTGCAGGAAAAACCACCGCAATGGCACTTCCCAATTCGAGCAGGGGATAGCGTATGGAGATCTTCTTACCGCAATGACGGCACTTACCACGAAGGATCGCATAGCTCAGAACAGGAAGGAGATCGTATGCTTCAATCTGCTTCCGGCACTGCGGGCATTGCGACCTGCCACCGATGCTTTTACGCTGCGGCACGCGTGAAATAACCACAGAACCGAAGCTACCGAGACACGCGCCGAAGATGAACAACAGAACCAACGGCAATACATGCATGAATGCACAATATCATGAATGACAATCCCGCAGTGACCGCATGCAGAAAGCATGCTCCAGATATATCGTTATCCTAAAACAGATAGAATCGGGAGCAGCCTTTCTGGCTACGGTTAGATCCCTATTTCTTCTTCCGTGCTCGTAGCCCCCCCGCTCCTGCCCCTGCGGCAAAGAGTGCGCCGAGCATGCCGATACCGGAGTCTGGAAGTTCATCTGTATCCGGACCATGTGCCTTTGCGATTGCCGAATCATCCCATGTACCGTTGTCACCAGCGTCCACCCATGATGGGGCAGGGATATCCGCTACGGAGGAATTCTCACCGCTCGCTTCAGAAGAGACTGCTTCAGCTGCATCACCCTCCGGCACGGTGACATCTTCGGTCACTACTTCTTCCTCCACCTGATAGTTTTTGTAGGCAGCACCGAACTTCTCAGAGATCTCTTTTGCGCGCGACTCGTAGTGCGAGCCGGTGCGGTCCTCTTTTTGATTCTTATCTGCAAGTGCCGATCCTTCACCGTTACTCTCGAGCCACTGCTGCGGAATACTGGTCCACGCTGTGAGGCGGGGGGCAGCGGCTTCGTACCCGTAGTAGGCCATAAGCCCGAGAGTGCCGCCGACAACTGCGCCGGTAAGCTGCTTTACGAGAGAGGGACCGTTACTCATAGATATGTGTGGGTATCGGACCAGTATAGCAGAATTGACGTGATATGCCAATGCCCCAATACCAGAGCCTCGTTAAATAGAGGCAATATATCACTGGAAACCCACGAGTATTGTCCTAGCTTTTTTGATATTCCCTCGAGTAACGCGACATTGCCCGTTCAAGTGGAGAGCCATTCTGTGTTTCGTTGAGCACTGTAGAGTACATGTATTCAAAAACGTCGACTCCAACAGTATCCCTTATCTTGTCAATGTCCGCTTTTACTTCATAGTAATCCCGATCTTCAGCACGTACACGCAGGAGCGCATCATGAACCTCATTTTTCTGATCTCGAGAAAATTCTGGACTCATAGGTTTAATGGGGAAATGTAATTGTATTATACACTAAATATGTTTTTAAACAATATCCCTATTTCCTCGCCGGATACTGCTCTTAAAGCTCTCTGGCTCGTAAGCCGGCAATCTTTCAATGCTGCACGGCAAATCTTCTAGCCGCACTCCGGGAGGCAACTGCTGGTCGTATCCAAGAAGAATCAAATTAGGCCCGACCATCAGCACCGGCTTCAAATAATTTTCACCATCCCCCAAAACAACATGAGCTTCAGGGAACTCTTTCTGAATTACCCACAATCGCTCTTCTTCCGGTTGTTCAGGCTTACTTCCCTTAATGTGCTCAACGGTCGCATCACGCGCAACAACCACATACAACTCCCCACGTTTCAGCCCCTCATTGAGCACAAACTCATGTCCTGGGTGTAGCCGATCGAATGTGCCGAAGACAAGAACGCGCATGAACACAGCTTAAAACTTTAAGCGTAGAGCTCATAGTTACTTCGCACCCAAATCCACCGCATAGATCCTCTTCTCATCGAT
>CALRCM010000048.1 GCA_943354555.1 Candidatus Peribacteria bacterium
AATTCACCATTTGATGAAGATTATTGGCTTGCAGAGGCGTTTGGCAATGCTACTATCTCGCCGTCTTATTCATTCCCCCCTATCTCCATGTCCTACGTCGTAGCTTCGAAAATCAAGGAGCTTATCAAGAAGCACAACATGATGGCTGCTGGTGACCTTGCAGAGTCTGCAAGCACCTACCTTGAGAACGCTCTCAAGGCAGCTGTAAAGCGCGCAGGCGACAACGGTCGCAAGACTGTCCGCCCATGTGACCTTTAAGAATCTGTACGTGTACTTGAGAATGGGGTTGCCGTAAGGCACCCCATTTTTTAGCTCCCCGCACCCGCCAGTCTCTTCAGTTCCGCATCCATAAATTGTTGAATATCCCCATCCAGCACTCCCTGCGTATCACTTGTCTCCGTATCGGTCCGCAGATCCTTCACCATCTGGTACGGATGCAGCACGTAGCTTCTGATCTGCTGTCCGAAGTCGGCGCTCTTTGTTGCACCCTTCAATTCCTTCTTCGTGGCAGAGTCTTCGGCCTGCTGCTTCTCCAGGAGCTTCGCACGGAGCAGCGCCATGGCACGGTTGCGGTTCTGGAGCTGTGACCGCTCGCTCTGGCATGCGACGACCAGTCCTGTCGGTAGATGGGTGAGGCGTATGGCTGTTTCCACTTTATTCACGTTCTGTCCGCCGGCACCTCCGCTGCGGAAGGTATCGACTCTGAGTTCATTGGGATTGATCGCGATTTCCGCCTCGGCAATTTCCGGAAGGACCTCGACTAAGGCAAAGCTCGTCTGGCGCAGACTTTTTGCATTGAAAGGGGAGAGGCGCACAAGGCGGTGTGTGCCACGTTCGCACTTCAGGTATCCGTATGCCATAGATCCTTCGATGTAGATTGTCGCAGTTTTTATTCCTGCCTCCTGTCCGTCCGTTTTATCCACCAGATCTGTCTTCCATCCAAGGCGCTCACAGTACCGCAGATACATGCGTAGAAGCATCGCTGCCCAGTCCTGCGCCTCCGTCCCTCCGGCGCCTCCAGAGACCGTGAGGTAGCAGTTACCGCCGTCGAATTCTCCGGAGAGATACAGCTGCGTCTCGAGCTCTTTCCATTGCTTCTCCAGCTTTGCATATTCCTTTTCCAGATCCGCAAGATCTCCAGGGGATGCCTGCGCTGTTAGCTCAAGAAGATCACGGACTTCGTTACCCATTACCGAGATCGGTTCCCAGAGTTTGCGCAGTACTTTGAGTTCGCCAAAGAGACGGTTAGCCTCTTTCTGGTCGTTCCAGATATCGGGGCTTTCTGTGCGTGCGGTGAGCTCCGCGATACGCTTGGGGATGCCTTTTCCCTCAAAGAGAGTCCTTTCCTGTGTGCAGGGCTGACTGGAGTTCCCGGAGTTTCCTGAGCAGTTCTTCCACAGGTAAGGGGTAAGGAGACAGGGCTATTGTACACCGTTTACTGGATGTGCGCAGGATACGATTTTCTGCTATAATAGGGAGAAACTTATGACAGAGATCTCTCGCGCAGTTGCGGCCGAAACTCCCCAAGCGCCACAGCCGACCCTAGGGCATATTTTGTACAAGACAGGCATTCCGCTTTTTATTTTCTCCACGGTCTTTTCCAGTGTGCTCGGTGTGTCACGTCTTACGGTTCTGCCCATGCTTACGGCGGTGGAAGTCGGCGGGGAAACACGCGATGCAGCGGCGCTGGAGGCTGAAGCCACCGCACTACGCAGCTCTCTTCAGGATTTGGAGCAGGAGCGCGACGCAGATATTCTCCCACTTGGCGGCACGAAGTATCGCACATTGGCTGATGCAAAAATCACCGCAGCCGCTCCGATCGACATCATGCATGCTATCGGTGATATCGCATCTTCCGTAGTGCCGGAAAATCCCAAAGCCGTTATTCTCTCTCGCTTTGTGTACGCACCCGGCGATCATACGATCACACTGAGCGGTGATGTACGCGGGGTGGGTCCGAGCAGTATGACCGTGCTGGCGCAGTTTACCGAGACGCTCCGTACTGATCCGCGCATCAGCTCCGTCATCGCTCCGTCATTCACACGTTTGCAGGATCCTAAGACTGGTCCGCATTCTCCGTTTATTCTTTCTCTAACGCTGCGATGAGCAGTACGCGTCGCCATTGGTCGTTGATCGCTGCATCTTGGACTGGCTCCGCGATGCTGCTCCTACTCGGGGGGAATCTTCTCGCTCAGCATCTTGCGGCCATAGAACACGTGCGGGCATCAACTCTTCCTCTTGCGGAGGAAATTCCTCAGCTTCAGCACCGTGTGAAGGTTATTGAGCAGCAGCAAGAACTCTCAGAGCTTTCCGCGTCACTGAGGATCGGCTCTCCTGAGGAACGGGTAAATATATACGCTCTGCCAAAAGAAATAGATTTTGATAAAACCATTGATATTCTGGATATGCTCATCGAATCTCTCCGAGCTTCGCGATTACTTTCATCGGCGTCTCCGGTGGAGTTCGGGGATGCTGAGCCTGCTATAGATGGCATACAAAGGACGCCGGTGCGTATAGCGATGTCTCTTCATAAAGATGGCATTGCGGCTTGGACAACCTTTGTTCGGCTCTGCGGCATGCTCACTGTTGCCGATGCGCTTACTCCCGAGGAGCGCACGCGCATCCTGCGTCAGACGGAGATCGAAAACCCTGCGGCGATCGTGGCTCTTGAGCAATACCTCAATACGGATTTGCTCACCTACATCCGTGAGCCAAGGCCTGCAGACGATCAACTTCTTCGCTCGTTTTCCTCACAAAGTTTTGAGAGGGCGTTGCGTGACATCCTGCGATCTTCGATGTTACCAGATGCCGAGCGCGTGATCGGCGGTGCATTTGCCGAAAAACTGCATGCACGAAAACTCTGGCCGATGCAGATGATGGACATCCGTTCTATCGGTCTGGAAACAGGAACTGCTCCGGATTGGTACAAGGTGAAGATGGAGTTGGTGCTGTATACCAGAGAATAGGTTTGCGGGGCCTGCCTGCCGGCAGGCAGGGTAATGGGGTTTGCTCGGTTTGCTGGGAAAACATTTGTTACTGATTCCGAGCAAACCCAGCAAACTTTGCTTGCGTGATTGACGGAATCCCTGCGCCCCTTCACGATATACAGCGACAATGCAGAAGCGCAGACAATACATCGGTTCCAGTAGCTCACGGTCAACCCGCAGACCCCGTACCAATGAGCAGATAACCAATCCTGAAGTATTGCTTGTGATCGATGGTGAAACCAAGCGTGTGCCAATCAGTGAAGCACTCGAGAAGGCCAAAGAAGCGGAGCTCGATCTTATTGAGATTGCGGCCAAGGCGAATCCTCCTGTCGTCAAAATTGGTGACATCGGTCAGTACCTCTACCAGCAGCAAAAAAAGGAGAGGAAACAAAAGAGTGGTTCCAAGCAGACGGAAGTGAAGATGCTCCGTTTCGGTTTTCGTACCGAGCAGCACGATCTCGATCGTCTTATTGAAAGATCCAAGGAGTTCCTCGGCGAGCGGCATCTTGTTAAATTCGTCGTGCGCCTGCGCGGACGTGAGCTGAGCAACAAGTCGTTTGCGGGGGATAAGCTCAGGAGCGTTATTGCCGCTCTCAAGGATGATGCGGAGGTGGAGACGGATATGCGGATGCAGGGAACGAGCTTTGTGGTGGTGCTGCGGGCGAAGAAATAGCACCGCTGCGATATACGTCTTTTCCTGTTTTTTCTTTGCAAAACCCCCGTTCTTCATTAGGATTCCCCGGTACCCATGCCAAAAATCCGTTCCCACAGCGGCAGCAAGAAGCGCATCCGGCGTACTGGAAGCGGTAAATTCGCTCTTAAGCGCCACGGTCGTAATCACCTTCTGATGCAGAAGAATAAGCGCCAGAAGCGTCTGAATCGCACGATCGTCGTTTCCTCCACCGAAGGGAGACGTATTCGTGGCCTTCTCCCTTACCTCTAGAACATGCGCGTTATGGTTCGTCCCTCGACTACGCTCGGGATGACACCATGACTCGCCCCCTACCCATTCATCCAGCAATATGAGAGTCAAACGTGGTGTTGTCCGTCATCGGCGTCACAAGAAAATCCGCAAGTTAGCGAAAGGCTATCGCGGCATGCGCAGTAAGACGTTCGTAAAAGCCAATGAGGCCGTGCTCAAGGCAGGTCGCTACGCCTACCGCGACCGCAAGGCTAAGAAGCGCACCTTCCGTCAGCTCTGGATCATCCGTCTGAATGCCGCTCTCCGTGCTCACGGGATTGGCTACTCGCCGTTCATCAAAGCTTTGCACACAAAGAAGATTGCTCTCGATCGGAAGGCTCTCTCTGAGCTTGCTATCCACGAGCCAGCTGCATTTGCTGCAGTGGTGAAGGCAGTGACGAAGTAGTAGGTGTGCGCAAAAACCGCAGGTAGAAAACCTGCTCCCTATTTCTAGGATATACGTAAATCGGGAGCAGCCTTTCTGGCTGCGGCCCAATGAGTTATGCCTTCTTCAATTCATCATACATTGCCATCGAAGCCAGCAGTGACAGCGCAGTCATCGGTGCATTCACTGCAGCATCCAGAACATCAATCACGAGCGTTCCTGTCGTACCGAAGCCTGCACCGGCGATTCCGTAGAGTGCGGAGGAGAGAATATTGATGGGGACGAAGAGGATCATCAGGACCGCAGCGATCCGCCAGAGGACTGGCCATGTGTGGCCCCGAACGAGGGAGGAACTTTTTTTGAGGGCAGAGCGATACGCTTCATCTTCCGTCACAATGACAATCATATAAAACGTTGTACGGATGGAGTAGATGATTCCCGGAATGATGAGCAGAAGGCTCCAGAGCAGTGCGAAGCAGGACCGGAGAATGCCCGTGAGGAGAAGGGGAATAATGAATACCCGTGCCTCCTGCATGATCGCTCGGATGGAAGTGCGCTTCCTTCCTGCTGGTGAGTGGACCAGTTTGCGACCGATGATGAGAACGCATGCTCCACCCCAGACCATCAGGATAGAAAGGATCACGAGGCCGACGATCGTGACGAGTATGAGTGTGGCATGCTCCTCCGGAGCGAGTGTTTCCGCGCCGTCATTTATGTTCCAGTCCAGTAGCGTGACAAACATGTTCACGGCAGCGCCGGGCAGAAGAAGCAGCCAAAGAATGACCCCCGCCAAAGACGGTTGTTTGCGGGCGAAGATCCACGCCGTGCCGATGAGGGAGAGCGGTCCTTTCACTTTCTCTTCACTCGGATAAAGCCCGAGATATCCATAGTCGAGAGCTGCTTCTCTTCCTTAGCGAGGATGTCGAGCAGGAGGTTTATACCGAGAGCATCCGAGGCCATGTGGCTGCACTGGATCATATTCACATGATGTTTCTTGGCTTCCTCAAGCGTCTTCTCCGTTACATGCATGGAGAGGATCGTTCCGACTCCTGCATGCGACTGCGCAATAAGCTGCTCTTCAGGGCCGTTGGTTCCGCCGGTGAATTCCGTTGCCGTAATCTTTCCTGGGCGGCTGCCTTTGGAACCGTTTACAATAATCGGAGGATTACCTTTCAGTGCGTACTGCTTGTATTCAGGAATCTCGAGAAGCGCCTTGATGATCTCGCCGAGATCGTCGTATTCCTTCTTGCAGATGTGCTTCTCTATGAAGCGCCAGACAAGGTTATCGGTGATCGTGTGGCAGCAGAATGCCGGAATTCCGAGGAGTTCTGCAGTGCGCTCCGTGCGAAAAAGGTTATCGGCGTGGATGGAGCGCCAGACGCGATCCTGACGCGGCCTCAGATGTGCTTCGGAGTGGTTTACCGGTACGCCGAGTGATGCAAGAATGTCTACTTGCAGATCCATAACTTTGTCCAAGTCGGCGAGAGCCCTGCCCTCCGGATGATGAATGAGCACGGCGTCTATCTTCTCGCCTTTTTCACGTAAGCGGTCGATGAGCAGCATTTCCGGTGTCTCGATGTCGATACCTACGGCGATGCGCTTGACATCTTCCTCTCCGGATCCGTTGATCACTCTGCAATCCTGATATGGATTCCACGTACGCTCATGGTCGGCGAGCTCTTTTTCCACCCCCTCAAGCTTTTCCTGTCGTTTCTCCTCTTTTTTGAGCATCTTCTCGATCTGCTTTTTTCCACGAACGTCGGCATCGACGCCGATTTCTACACAACGTTGAAAGAATTTTTTGAGCTTCATATGCCCGAATCGTAGCTTCGGTTTTCACTTCTGCCAAGCGGATCCTCTGGTGTGCATATCATCGAGGATGATGTTGTCGTTACATACATATGTCTCCGAAAAAAATTCGAAAGCACCTCGATGCCATCCAGACTCGATGAGCTGATCGTATCAATTTGCTTCTCTTGAAGTGTTTTTACGAGAAGCTCATGCCCCCCGGGATTTGCTACAAATTGGGCAGATTTCACTTTTTGCGTATGGGAGATTCCCGGTCGAACGAGAGCTGTGGAGTGTATTCTCGGAATATGATCGTGTGCACACTGTATGACGTCATATATTTCAACGTCGCGGTGAGTCATAGGTGCTTCACAGAGGAGATACGAAGGGTCTAGAGACTGGCTTTCTTGCAGAAAACGCACGGAAACATTCATTGTTGCGCCTTCAGTTTCAATGCGTAGGTTATTTGGGTGAATTTTCCCCAACAGAGTCAGAGCCTTCTCAAAGTGCTCTCGCGTGTAGCGACTCAGGCATAGAGCGATAATGTCTGCTTGCTTGATTGCAGCTTCGACATCTTTAGGGAATTGAAGGTCCTTATGCCAGAGATTGCCTAGAAAACGTAACATGGACATACATAAGACCATATTATAGTTTGATTGTCATGCATCTAGAACGACTTTTGCATCAGCGATTGCAATACCATCGCTACGAACGATAACCGGATTGCAATCCAGCTCCACGATTTGCGGACATTCGCTCAGTAGTTCGGATACTGCGACGATGGCGCGGGCAAGTGCATCGATATCACTTCGCGCTTTGCCGCGCATACCGAGCAGCAGTTTCCAGCTCTTCAATTCCGTAAGCATCCTGTAGGCACTTTCTGCATCAACCGGAGCTATACGGAACACCGTATCTTTAAATAGTTCCGTATAGATTCCACCAAGCCCCACCATCACCATTGGGCCGAAGGAAGGATCCTGCAGGCCGCCGATGATGAACTCGTTACCGGGAGGGAGGTGCTTCTGGATAAGAATTGAGAATGGAGAATTGAGAATGGAGAATTTTGATGCCGCGACATTGGTCATAATCTCTATGCAGGCATTTCGTACTTCATCCGGAGTCTGAAGATTTCCCTTCACTCCACCTATGTCCGTTTTATGGAGAATCTGTGGGGAGCTGATTTTGGCGATGACGGGAAAGCCAATGCTCTTTGCGATGCGTACGGCTTCATCGGCAGTAGTGGCAACTGCAGCCTCAGGCTGAGGTAACTGGTAGAGCGCGAAGAGCTCTGCTGCCAGATCTTCATTGAGCAGACCTGCGTGGCCGGTCAGTACATTCTGCGCTGCATCCTTACGTGCATGCGCTCCTCTTGTCTGATGTGTTCCATTTCCATTCTCTGATGGAAGAAGTGTTGCCATTGCCTGCA
>CALRCM010000049.1 GCA_943354555.1 Candidatus Peribacteria bacterium
CGCGAACATGCACTTCTGGGATGTACGCCCCTGCTTGCAAAGATTGCCGCAGAGCAGGGCATCGAGCTCCCAACAGAGGGAATGACATGGCTGGCCTCACACATCATTGAAGATAAGACAGGATATGAACGCGATAGAAAACGCAGAGAGGTTCAAAAGCTTTTGAGGACAGCGGTACCCATCGCGGATCCACAGTCTCATCGGGTCATGGGCAAAGTGGGCACACCACTGGCAATCACCAATGCATTTTCCATAGCAAATGAACGTAAGAAAGAGGGAAGGGGCGCGAGACAGTACGATTTTGTTCCGGATGCAGAGGGCCATATCTCTGCTGCAACAATACAGAGTTGGTTACTCAACGAAGGTCTTGCCATTGGCTATACCAATCCTGTGCGGTGTGCTGTCCGTGATGCATACAAAGATAAGAAGAGAGGCCATGATCTTGCGCTGGCTGCTTACGCAAAGATTGAAAAACTTTTGGAGATAACCGCAGAGCGGGAGAGGCGCGCCAGCACCGCGGATCGCGCAACAACTGTCTACAAGACTCATTCATAATCCCCATGCCTCCCATCAATCTTCAGCGGCCTACCCTTGTGGATATTGAAAGCTTTCCTCGTGGGCATGAGCGTCGCCTTGCGGGAGTGAATAACAGAATCATTGGTGAAGTGTATGAGGATGCGGCATCGGATGCCCCCATAATAATGGCAGCAATTCGCTGGAGCATGCTTCGCCTCTTCCGGTCACGGTTCGCTACAGAGGTTGGCATCGGGAAGGCGACGGTTGCACAGATGGAGGGAAATCGACCGGAGGGCTCTAGATTACAGAGAGATGTGTATACAAAAGTTATTCATTACCTTACACCGGCACGCATAGGGCAGGACGTGCGTGAGCAGCTCCTGAAGGCATTTGTCCCCGGAGACGGCACGCTCGATTTTGAGGAGCGTGTTGGGTACGAAGTCGGCTTTGCAAAGATGCTTGAAATCATCGGCATCGGTGACAAGGCGTGGTACCAGAGGAGAAAAATGAATGTTATCAGCGATCCGGGAGAGCTTATTCATCTTGTTGGTGAAGCATACGCCGGCAAAAAAAAGGGACAGCCGGAACTCCGGGAATTACGGATGCAGCAGGCGATGAAAACATGGACCGACGAAACAGTAGGACGATACCGTGCACGCACGCTCGAAGAGCCTCTTGCACAACTCCTTACGGACTTGGAACTTCTCTGTGTCCGCGATCATCATTCTTCCTTCAGTGTACGCACGATCTGTGATCTGACCGGCTGTACGGAGGATACGGCCGCTGATTTGCTCAATGCTCGTCTTCTTTCGTGGGAGAGAGTGGAGCCCGTTATTGATGCAGTCTATGGGGCTGGAGGGGATATCCACGATGCATGGATGGACGCAGAAGAGGGAGAGAGTCATCGCGAACGCTTTGCAACAACGTTTACGGATATCCGTGATCGTAATGGCATACGGAATGCAGAGCTTACCGCTTGCCTTGGGGTTGTTGCCCCTGAAGAGCGTATTGATGGTTATGAGGTTAATCGTACGGAGGGGTTTCGCCCTTCTGGCGAGGTGCGGCGTGCTATTCAGCTCGGCAGTTTCTTCGGGCAGGTACAGATGCGATCGCTCGTAGGATTGGTCTCGCGCCATTCAGCAGAGAGCTCATATCTGGAGTATATCTTCCGTGCGGAGCGCGTGCGTCATTACCGTCGCACCGGAAGTGTGCTGAAGGGAGACCGGCTCGATTTGCGCATTGACCGTGAGTGGAATGGCGTGGATCTGGAAGCTTTGGCACGTGAAAATTTACGCCCGGATACGCATGAGGATGAAATTGTTGCCGAAGCAAAGCGGCTTAATGGTATGGAGATTGCTCATGGTATTGGCGGAGAAGCATCGGATGACTTGGTGAGCCCCCTCCGTCGCACTGTTGACCGTATGGGGCAGGAGCGACTGGATGTCGTACTTCTCAAGCAACGCGAACAGCGTGGAGAGGTGGCATCTGCCGCGTGTGCAGAAGCGAAGACCGTGAAAGATTTTGTTTTTGCTTTGCGGGAATGGCTTGGTTCTCTACGCGAGGTACAGCGAAGAATTTCGGACAACACTCCGGATCGGTCTATGAAACTTTCTCAGCCGCGTATGCATCGTATGTTGAGCGGCAAAACAGTTCCAACACTGCCGATTTTACGCAATATGTCGCAAGCTCTCCTCGGTACAGATCTTCCGGAGAGTGTTCGGCAGGACTGGTACGATCAGTTTGCAGAGCGTGGATCATTTCGGGGGGATCACATCGTTGAAAGCCCAGTGGAACGTGCGCTGGCCACGGTTGTTGCTTCATGTGAAGCCTCTCCTGCTGCATTTGCGGAGCGTACAACAATGAATACGAAACTCTTCTGGATGACACTGCGTCCGAGCGAGCGATGTCCGGAGCTTCTTTGGGAGAATGTGGAAATTGTTCTCCTTGGTGCGGACATCGGCCCCACAAAGCCTACATGGTGTCTTTTGAAGAAAGTGATGAAAGATGGTAAGACGTTTAGATCTGCGCTGCAGTCAACGGTGCAGGTGATGCAAAATCAGAGACGGACTATTTCTCCATCTACGCTGATTGGCGTGTCATGGGAGCAGCTGAAAACAGTGGGAGTGAAACGGCCGAAAGAGGAAAAGAAATGAGCAGCGTTGCGGAGCTATTTTATTCCACACAATCCCCATCCTTAAGCTCTGTGGAAGCCGGCCTCTTTCTGCCGTTGATGCGCACTTCTTTGATCTGCTTGTGGTGATGAGGCTGTGTGAAGCGAAGAAAATCCTGCGCTGTTGCTGTGCGGGCCATATGATGAATATTCCCGTTACCATCGAAGATCGCCATGTGCGATTCATCGAAGTAACTCCTCAATGCCTTTTCAAACTGCGCCGGTGACTGCGCCTCGGCACGCAGTGTTTGGAGGTTGCGCCAGAGTTCAACTGCCGTCCCTGTACTTTTGAAAGCATAATTCAAGAGTTTGTATTCCCCATGCGATGCAATACCCAGATCACACTCATGGTCCATTTCCTCTGTGCGGATCTGGATCTCCAGTGGCTGGTCGGTAACGCCGGGGAGAGGCCAGACAACTGTGTGGATTGAGCGATATCCATTCTCTTTCGGAGCGCCGATGTAGTCCTTAAGTTTTCCCGGAACAGGATGCATGCAGCTATGCACAATCCCCAGAGCGCGGTAGCAGTCGTCACGACTGGAAACGACGATGCGGATAGCGATCCGGTCACTGAGCTCATGAAACGCTCTGCGCTTCGTGACCATTTTCCGGTACGTGGAGTAGAGCCCCTTGATGCGGTCACTGAGCTTTGCTTCTATGCCAACTGCACGCAGCTTCTCTTGGAGAAATGCTGTTGTACGGTCGATGCACATACGATCGACGGCGCTCATTTTCGCATACTGCGCCTCCAAGGCTGCTGCACGCTTCGGATGGAGAATCGTAAAGCAGGTATCTTCCATTTCGTAGCGCCACCGGTGAAAGCCGAGGCGGCTGGCGATCGCTGTGTACATATGAAGTGTCTCGCGGGCGATCTGGCGTTGGCGGGTCACTGGAAACTTTCGGATATTGCGCACGTCAACGAGGCGGTGTGCCATACGTAGTAGCAGGAGTCGGCTATCACTTCCAAAAGACTGAATCACGCGATCTAAGTCACGAGTGTTCTCGTTGATATGGAGATGCCGGAGTCGGTGCATGCCAATTGCGAGCGTGCGCTCATCGTGTGTTAGTGGGGAATGCTCGAGTATCTGTTTTCCACCCCTGAGCACTAGTACGTCGTGGCAGAGTGCCGCACAAAGAAGAGCAGGATCCTGTGTGATTTCTCTGAGTGTATTGACGATGTTGTTTCCATGATCGAAGTAGTTTTCCCCGCTACTGCGTCGTACGTTAGAAAGTTGCACTGCAGCGAATGCAGTAACATCGCGCAGATGATTTTGTATCGCAGCAGAGTGCCTGAGTCTGGTGGAAGCGGCGATGATAGGAGAGAAAGTATACGCCGGCAGATCATCAGAGAACCAGCGGTCTTTATTGTCGTAGTATGGCTTGAATTCTCTCCAGATGCTCCGCAGCTTTTTCATACGTTGGGTCTCTAGAGACGATGATTGCAAGATTCTGCAGGGCTTCCGTGAGCAGTCCGAGTTCCGCTTCTATGGCAGCCAGTCTGTAGCGTGCTTCGATGTCACTGGACCGCAGATTGAGGTAGGCGAGGAGTTCTCTGCGTGCCTCTTCGCGCATGCCTCGCTTTTGAAGAGATACTCCGTAGTTGTAGCGGGCATCCGGAGACTCGGGTGCGCGCTTTGCGCCTTTTGCAAATGCTGCGAGAGCTGCGTCGGACTCCCCGCGCTCATCGAGGAGCGAGCCCAGAAGCGACCACGCTGTGATTTCCTCCTCAAAAGCTCTGCGGTTGGGGGGAATCATGCTGAGTCCTGTTTTTACGGAGGAAAGCGCACCCGCCAGATCTCCTTTTTTACGGCGGTGCAGAGCGATATTGTTGTATCCCGAAGTCAGTGTCGGATCACTCGCAATCGCTTCTTCATAGAGAGCAAGAGAGCGATCGGTTTCGCCAAGCATGTACACGGCTGCGCCGAGGTTATTCAGTGCCGGTGCGAATTTCGGATGCACGGCAAGGGCGCTTTCATAGAGTGCGATACTGTCTTTCCATGTTTGTGCCTGCACGAGCGAGGCTCCGGCAAGTACGCATAGCGCCAAACATCCTACTATCTGTGCCGCATATTCTGATATACGTTTGTGTAAGGGGTACAGCAGGGATCCCAGTGCCAGTGTCAGTCCGATCATGCCGATGTACGCATAGCGGTCGGAGGTGACAAAGAGCATGCCTTTCTTCAGGAAATTCATGAAGCTCGGGAGCATGGCGAGCAGAAAGAAAGCTATGCCCCAGGTGAAGAGGGGGAGAGTGCGGCGAAGTTTCCAAACGGCGATGAGAAGTACGAAGACGAAGAGGACGAAAAGGACAAAAAAGAGATTCGCTGTAACGGGTGTGACTTGGGGGTAATACGCGGTCAGTCCTATAGGGAACAAAAATTTCCCGATCATCATCGCAAGAGCTTTGCATGAGAGCAGGATTTGATCGGCGAAGCCCATTGCATCCATCTGTGCAGTCTTGCCGAAGAGGGCGATTGTACCGGCGACAAGCATGAAAGCTGCAAATGGTGCAAATTCTTTTGAGCCCTTCTTCAAGCGAAAATTTCCCTGTTGTGCATCGAGAAGCAGGAAAGAGACTGGCAGAAGAATCACGGACACTTTTGCGAGGAGTGCGCAGCCGAAAGCAGTGAGGCTGAGCTTGTACCATTTTGGGTCCTCTGATTCTCTAAAGCGCAGAAAGCCCCAGAGGGAAACCAGCATCAGAAATCCTGAGAGAACATCTTTGCGTGCGGCTGCCCACGAAACGGCTTCGACATTCAGCGGATGCAGAGCGAAGATTGCGGCGCAGAATAAAGGTAGAAGCGTGTCATGGTAAGCTTGTCGAACCATAGACACGTTCGCCCCTACATGTCGCCCTTCGACAGGCTCAGGGTGACATATCTTTACTATGTGTTTCGTGCATGCGTAGACAAGAACAATACTTCCAAGATGTAATAGGAGATTATCGAGGTGATAGAGAAATGGATGCAGTCCTGCGATCGTATATTCCATCTGATACGTGAAGAGCGTGAGCGGAACATAGAGCTCCGGATCGTAACTGGTGAATGCCCGCCAAAGGTGCTCGGGACTGAAGCCATGCACTTTGTCGTTGTTGGTGATGAGGAGGATATCGTCGAGCGACACGAAGTCGTTGCGGATGACTCCGGGGAGGTAGACGAGGAGCGTGAGTCCGAGGATAGCCAGTAGAACGCGTCGTGCATTCATCGGTTACAGCATAGTCCGGAATTCCTCTTCCGAAATAATTTTTACCCCGAGATCTTTGGCATCCTGCAGCTTACTTCCGGCATCGTCTCCAGCAAGGAGGTAATCCGTTTTCTTGCTTATTGCCGAGCTCACACTTCCCCCGCGCTCTTTGATCATGGATTTTGCCTCTTCCCGGCTCAAGGATGGAAGTGTTCCGGTGAGGACAAATATTTTTCCGGCAAAGATCTGTTCTACCGTACTTCCCTTGGGAAGCAGAGCGATCACTCCGCCATTACCGAGTTTATGGAGGAGGGATCGATGGTCTTCATCAGCGATCCATTCTGTCAGTGATTCTGCGACGACGGGGCCGATGCCGCTCAGAGCGGCGATTGTTTCCAGTTTGGATTCCTTCAATGTTCCTGCAATGTCATCCATTGTTACTCCAAGAACCTCGACGGTGCGTGTTCCTGCTCCAAAGAGAGATGTCTGGCCCGCAGTCTGCTCTTTCTCCTCTACCGTGAGTTTGCGCTCCGGCCATGGCAGACTTTTGCTCAAAATTTCCGCTGTTTCCCTTCCTATATGGCGAATGCCGAGACTGAAGAGAAATCTATCGAGTGGAATCCTGCGTGCGCGTTCGATTGCGGACAGTAATTTTTCTGTCTTCTTTTCTTTGAAGAGGGGAAGCCCGAGGAGATCTTCTGCTGCAAGAAAGAAGATGTCTCCAGGATCCGAAATGAGATCTGCTTTCAGAAGTTCTTCGACAGTTTCTTTTCCAAGTCCCTCGATATTCAGTGCATAACGTGAGGCAAAATGCTCGATGCGCTCCTGACGGACTGCTCCGCATTTTGCATTCTCACACCGGTGCACCACTTCCCCCTCCGGCCGTACGAGATCGCTTCCGCAGCTTGGACAGTGGCTTGGGAAATGAAACGGTTTGCTGTCTTTGGGGCGGAGATTTTTGAGTACCTCCACAACTTCCGGAATGATGTCTCCGGCCTTACGGATAATTGCCGTATCACCGATGCGGACATCCAGTCGTCCTATTTCATCGGCATTATGCAGGGTCGCTCGCGTGACGGTGGAACCAGCAACGAGCGTGGGCGTGAGATGCGCCACCGGCGTGATGGCTCCGGTACGTCCCACTTGCAGCTGGATATCCAGAATCTGCGCAGTTTTCTCTTCTGCCGGAAACTTGTATGCGCGTGCCCAGCGTGGAGCCTTAGCGGTGGACCCGAGATCGCGCTGAAGTTTTTTCTCATTGATCTTGATGACGACGCCATCGATATCAAA
>CALRCM010000050.1 GCA_943354555.1 Candidatus Peribacteria bacterium
ACTTTATCCGGCACTTTGTGTGCAGATGCCATGACGGTTTTTGTGGGGACTCCGAATTCTTTGAGGATGTCCTCCATGGGTTTTACAAAGTCTGCGTCGGACTTGGATGCGAGAAAGAGGATGACTAGCATGGCTCCATCTTACATTGAAAATTGAAAACAGAAAATTTCTATTTTGGTGGAGCTCAGGGGACTCGAACCCCTGGCCTCTTCCATGCCATGGAAGCGCTCTACCAGCTGAGCTAGAGCCCCACGTATGTGGCGCGCCACGTGGACGCGTTGGTAAGTCACGTAAAGCAGCTGCGCTGCCAAGTGACACGTAAAGTCGCTGAAGCGTCTTTACGTGGTGCGCCCGGCAGGATTTGAACCTACGACTTCCAGATCCGCAATCTGGCGTTCTTCCAGGCTGAACTACGGGCGCATGAGGATAGAAAGAGCAGCTGACTTACAAAAAAGCCAGTGCAAGGAGTCTATCAGTCTTTATTTTCGATTTCTACCAGCTGAAGGGTAAAAGTAATGATAAAAAGAACAGCAGCAGAGATTGCACTCTGCAAATTGACTTCACAGTCTCTTTCCCTTTGAATGCCTCCATGCCAAGCAAAGCAGGATGCGGACCCTTAGCGGCGTTCATGTTGATCCTCCTTATACTTTTGATGCTCGGGTCCAATCAGGCAATAGGGTATTACTTCAGTCACTGTCAGGATGATGATCTACTTCATTGTCTGTTTTCGGGATTGGACGATGAGGACACAGAGCCCGAGGAGGGAACTGTGGTTGCAGCCGGCGTCTACGAGTTCAAGGGAAACTCCGTCACGGTCACCGCCAATATTCCTCTTGGAGGAGGAGAGGTAACAGGAACAGTATCCGGAACCTGCGATGGTATCGTGAAGGGTACGTTTAGCGGCCAGAACAACGGTGCCATCAGCGGTACGATGAAAGGGGCATGTGCACCGTTCTTCATCAACATTCCTTCCAGTGCAGATTTTAACGGCACAGTGAACAAGACCGCAAAAACCGTTCCCTTCAGTTTTACTGGCAGAGGAGGGGGATTTTCCAAGCAGGATTCAATGTCGCTGGCGTATCCGTAGAAAGTACTCCCTATCACTCGTAATGTGTCCACAAGCGGAGTACTTTTACTATTTGCTCCTTCTGGAGGACCTGATACACGAGGCGATGCTGAATGTTGATGCGACGTGAATATGCTCCCTCCAGATCACCCAACAGCTTTTCAAATGGCGGTGGCGTATGGAATGGATCACCCGATAGCAATACCAGCAATTTCTTCGCCTTTGCTGCCAATGGCGTTCCCTTCAGTTTCCTTGCATCCTTCCGGGCTTGTTTTGTGTAGACGATGCGATAGGTCATAGATCAATGGTCATGCTGCACTTCGCCACCGGTTCACGCATGCCAGAGCGAATAGACTGGCGCATGCCTGGTATAGAAAGCAGATAGAGAGTTTCCTCAATCGAACGCCAGTCTTCCTCCGACACCAGCACAGCATTCCCGCGTTTTCCCGTAATGAGTACAGGATCCTGTCCACTCTGGAGCTGCTCAATGAGCGTATACAGTATCGCGCGTGCTTTTGTGGCGGAGAGGGAAGTCATACTATTATCGTACGCTTTTCCGTACGTAATTGCAATAGCCAACTATTCTCCTTGAGATTGTTATATACAAAAAACGAGGACACCGTTCTCGTGAGAGATTGGTGCCCCCGGTGCTGCCATCACCGAGGTGGTGAGGGGCAAGCGGTGCATGGGCGACCTGTCCATGCGCTCCCTACCCTTCGATAGTTTTATGGGTCTATCAACCTGTTTATGTTTGTGTCCGGCAGACTATGCCGGTAGTGCTGAATGGTTTCAGCCGTTGCTGGTTTCAGACGTGCAACGCGTCCGTGTTTGTGTTGGTTTCCTTTTCCGCAAAGCGGAAAAAAAGGGCAGATCACCTCCCAAATTCAATAAAGAACGAGGGGAGGGAACCTACGGTGCGGCGGTCAGTCGCAGAGTAAGCAGGGAGGAAAGAGAAGTGACTCCCCCCGCACCTTTTTCCGCGTTCACGGTAACCACAGTTGAAGATTTCTGTTGTGGTTACCGCAGTTACGAAAAAAGGTGCGGGGCCGGAAGGACTAGCCTCCGGATAGCCGTGCCCCATGGATAAAAGAAAGCGTGAGCCGTCTCCCCCACGGTAGCGCGGTGTCACTTCTCATTTCTCCCTGCTTGCCGGCCGTAGCTCCGCAGAGCGAAGGCTGGCTTGTGGGTAGAGAGGATTGTAAAAGAGCAATCAGAATATATTACCATGAAATACTATTTGGCGCAAGTGGCATCCAAGCCCTTACGATATGAAAATGCAGCATGGAAAGCTTGTTCTCCTTATGGGCCCCAGCGGCGTCGGCAAAAGCGTTATTCTCAAGGAACTCAAGGCACGTCATCCGGAGTTCGTGTTCCCCCGTTCTGCAACAACGCGTGCAAAACGTATGGGTGAGGGCGGGGATCTCTATCACTTCGTCAGTGATGCAGAGTTCGATGTGCTCATTGCTGAAAGTAAGCTACTGGAGTGGGCGGTCGTTCACGGGGGCGCCCGTTATGGGACATTACTTCAGGAGATTCTTCCGCATATCGAAGCGGGCAAGACGGTTGTTCGTGAGGTCGATGTGCAGGGGTTCGATAGCATTCGCACGAGCAGGCACTTCCGCGGACCCGATGCCGAGTATCGTCTTCAATCGATCTTCATTCTTCCTGAAAATAGATCACAGCTGATCGCACGCATCACCCACCGCGCGCCGATCACACCGGAGGAGCTCGAGCGTCGCATTGCCAGCATGGACAGGGAGCTTACCTACGCGCAGGTGTGCGATATGCAGATCGTAAATCATGACGGGAAGATCAAGGAGACGATTGCAGAGGTGGAGAAAGTGATTGCGGGATAAAGAGTATTTTCCCTACACTTCACTCATGGCCAGAGCAAAGATTGCCCTTCTCTACGTCGGTGGTTCCATCGGTATGAAGATGAACCGGAAGACCGGGCGCATCGAGCCCATCGAGTCTCTCAGCGAGATCCACAGATTTCTTCCAGAGCTGCAGCGTGAAGTTGCATTGAATTTTGTGACTCTTGGAAACGTCGGATCTTCCGATGTGACTCCTGAGCACTGGGTGGAAATCGCCCGCACGATCGAACGACTGTACGACGATCACGAGGGGTTTGTGGTGGTGCACGGGACAAATACCATGAGCTACACGGCGTGTGCGCTGAGCTTTGCACTGCAGGGCCTGAGTAAGCCTGTCATCCTCACGGGAGCGCTTCTTCCCATCAATGACATGGGGAGTGATGGCCGTACCAATCTCGTGCATGCCATCCGTGCTGCGCAGCTGGATCTTGCAGAGGTCGCTGTCGTTCTCGGGCCAAGGGTGCTTCGCGGAACCAGAGCCAAGAAAGTGGATCAGTCCATCGATCACACCTTCGACAGTCCGAAGTTTCCGCCGGTTGCCGAGTTCAATGTCGAAGTAAAGCTCCACCCGTGGCGCATTGTCCGTCGCAAGCGCACGCTTGAATGCAGGCCCGATTTCGATCCCAATGTTGTACTCATTACGCTGCATCCCGGTCTTCAGGATGCGTACTTCGAGGCTGTCCTTGCTAGTAAGCCCCATGGCATCGTGCTTCGCACTTACGGTCCGGGTATGCTTTCCGACCGCGTCATTCCCTGGCTCAAGCAGGCGAGTGCGCAGGGTATTCCCATCGTCATTACTTCGCAGCTTATCCGCGGATCTGTGGATCTTCAGCGCTACCGAAAGCAGCTCACCCTCGAGCGCATCGGGGTCATCAGCGGGAAAAATATGACCTTTGAATGCGCCATCGTGAAGCTGATGTGGGCGCTGGGGCAGACAGATAAGCCTGCTCGGTTACAGGAAATTATGGAGAAGAGTTTGGTGGGGGAGCTCGATGAGTAAGTGGATAATCGAATACCCGATCACTCGTCTCCTTTTTCTGTTTCGCCCTCTTCATCTTTCTCCACAAGCTTCTTCCCGATGATCGAGCTGATCGCAGCACCGATGATAAAGCCAACGATAAGCTTCTTTACGTGTTTTTCTGGCTTCGGCCGCTTGCGAAAGAGTCCCATAACGGAGAGGAGTATAGCACGTTACGGTATTGAATAAAAAATTTGTTCAATTATCTTTGAGCTCCGGATATGTTCCGATGTGTCCGAGTACGGTCGACCCCACCTCTTTGAGCTTCTCTGGGCTTCTTGCCTCCATACAAATAGAAATACACGGTGAAGTATTGCTCTGGCGTATTCCCGCCCATGCACCCTCACCAAAGTCGATGCGTACTCCATCAAGTGTATTCACCGGATAGTGCGACGAGAAATGCGCAGTGATCGCAGCGATGATTTCCCCTTTACGATCATCAGGACAGTGAGGGCGCAGCTCTGGGGATTGGAAAACACGCGGGAAGTCGGAGAAGAGCGAGGAGAATAATGGCTGGTTGCTGGTTACTGATACTTGGTTGCTAAAAATTTTCAAAATCCTGAATGCGGCGACCAGTGCATCATCAAATCCGTAGTAGTCTTCGCCGCAGAAGAAATGGCCGGATTGTTCTCCGCCGAGTGCAGATCCGTGCTCGCGCATCGCATGTTCTACAAATGAATGCCCGACTTTGCACATCACGGGTGTTCCTCCGTATTTTCGTATTTCCGTATCCAAAATTGATGAATTGCTTACGGTGAAGATCACCGGCGCAGCGGGATGTCTCGAAAGATGATCGCGTGCAAGGAGCAGCAGGATTTCGTCGGCGGTACGAATCATTCCATTTTCGTCTACGATTCCTAGACGGTCTCCGTCCCCATCGAAGGCAAGTCCGAAATTCGCTTTTTCCTTGAGTACCGTTGCCTGCAGATCTTTGAGCGTGGAGTGCTTGCTTGGGTCTGCAGGGTGATTCGGAAAGTTTCCGTCCGGTTCCGTATAGAGCTCGATCACTTTGCATCCGGCATTCTTGAGTGCCTGTACATAGACCGGTCCAGCGACTCCATTTCCGCAGTCGATCGCTATGGTCATTCCTTTTCCTACTTCTCCGAACATTGATTGCATCCGCTCTAAATACGGAGTGACCGCATCTATTGAGGTTGCTGGTTGCTGATGGCCGGTTGCTAAGAGTTCTTTTTCCTTTTTTTCATTCTCTATGCTCTCGCGTAAGCGCTGCAAATCCTCCCCCGCAAACGCTTCCGCATCTTTCAACTGCAGTTTGATGCCGTTATCGCTTCCGGGATTATGTGAAGCCGTAATATGCGCGCTTCCGTCTGCCTTGAGTCTGCAGTTGGTGAAGTAGTTCACCGGACTCGGCGTCTCACCGATATCAAGCACGTTGCAATTTGCAATGTGCAATCCTTCTATAAATGCCTTAAGCAAATCGGGGCTACTTAACCTTGCATCCCTTCCAACGACAATCGTTGGCTTTGGATTTCCCGATCTCTTTACCACCTCTTCGCCGAATGCTCTCCCGATGAGTGTGCATGCCTCTTCGCTCACCTGTGTACCCGCTTTGCCGCGGATATCGTAGGCGCGAAAGATGTTTGGATCAATGAAGGGCATGAATGCGTGAAGAAGTTGCAGGAAAGGCAGGAAAGTATTGCGAGACTGATTCTATAGTAATTGCAGAAGCCAAATAAAAAAATGTAGGACAGGAACGTTCCTGTCCTACATTTTTTTATTTGGCTTCCATTCCTTTCCTTTATTACGAACACACCAAAAAAACCCGACCCCAGAGGGGGTCGGGTCTCGCTTCAAACGATGATGTTAGGCATCATCACCCCTAAACTTGGTGAGCATCAGCGCCAAGCGGCGCCAACTGCTCGTCGGTCAAGTTCGCATCTTCCATCATGTCCCATTCGCTCACGATGGTCGAGACTTCCGCGTGGAAGGCATCGGCCGATTTTCTTGTGGATCGGAACCGGACGGAGAGGAACTTCGCCACTTTGGCGATGCCACTCTGGTTTCGCGCGAGCAATTGCCCGAGCGCATCCGTCGTCAGATCGTCGATATCGGCTTCTTCACCACTGGTGATGATGAAGAGAACACCGGCAACGCCGACGAGGATCGGCGTATCCGTGACGCCCTTTTTGACCGCGCGCAGAGCGAAGCCATTGAGCGCTTCGAGACAACCCGAGCACTTCTGCAGACCGATGGTCCGCAGGAGCTTTTTGAGGTGGGGACCGAGATCGGCCTCCATTTGCTTCTCGCGGGCGACGCGAGCGTCCCATTCCGCGGGAGTTTCGATGCCGAGTTCAGCGAACTCGTCACCGGGCTCCACGCCACCGTTGCGCATGGCATCGGTGACTTCTTGTTTGTCGAACGGAATACCCCGTTCATTGAGTTGCTTGAGGATCGTGTCGAGTCCATCCGGACCTTCGGTCAGAATGTTGTCGAAGTTTTCCTCGCCAACCTCATCGCGGATCACTCCGCGAGTCGAACCGCCGACAACGGCGACATAGGTGTCCTCGATCGATCGTTGAGAAATCTCCACGCGGTGATTGCGCACCAGGTCGATCGCTCGCAGTGCGGACAGCACTTTGGTCTTCCGGGGACACACTTCCCAGGTAGCCTCGGGCTCATCGTCCGTTTCGTTGGCGTAGATGAGGATGCCGAGGCAAAACATGCCTTGAGCGTTGATCCCAACGAAGCCGGCAACGGCTTTCTCTTGCTGACAGACACCATCGCGAACGGTGGAAAAAGTTTTCTCCGTGCGATAGAGAATCACCGGGCTTTCTTGATCGTCTTCGGCTCCATAGTCGATTGCGATCATGGGAATGCCCGGGAACCCACTCAGACTGAACAGTCCGGAGAGGTCGCCATTGGACCGACCGGATCGGGGGCCTTGAGACAGAAGTTGCTGGAGTAGATCATGCATGATCAGTTTTCCTTTTTTGAAGTTGTGCACATGTGCAGGGTTTTGGTTATTGCACATAGTGCGGACAGTGAAACAGGGACACAAACATACAAGCGTACACTTGGGCACAGAAACACTGACGGTCGTCTGCTTTTCCAAAGCAAAACGGGGTAACAAGGTGGGTGATGTGAATG
>CALRCM010000051.1 GCA_943354555.1 Candidatus Peribacteria bacterium
ATTTGGAACCGGACTGTGGCTACCCAGATGGCTACTGCCCAACTCAAGCGGGTTGGAGCCGATATCGGTGTCGGGGAGTACACATTCAGAGCAACGGGCCAGACAGTGATTTTCGACGGCTTCCTCCGTCTCTATCGCGAGGATCGTGATGAGCCGGATTCCACGCGTAGCGAAGCTGAGCATGATGACGATACAGAGCACCTCCTGCCTCCCCTCTCAAAAGACCAACCTCTGTCGTGCGACGAGATCAAACCGCTCCAGCACTTCACCAAACCTCCTCCTCGTTATACCGAGGCGAGTCTGGTCAAAAAGCTTGAAGAGGAAGGCATCGGACGGCCGAGTACTTATGCTCCGACGATTTCCACCATCCAGCAGCGCGGCTACATTAAAAAAGAGGGAAAGCAGCTTCAGCCGGAGGATGTCGCCTTCACGGTTACCGATCTTCTCACTGAGCATTTTCAGGATATTGTTGATCCTGGGTTTACCGCCCAGATGGAGCAATCCCTAGATGACATCGCCGAGGGGACCAAGGACTGGAAGAAATTTCTTGGTGCATTTTATTCTCCGTTCAAGGCTCTCATTGATCGTAAGAGCGAAGAAATCTCCCGTGATGATGTCTTAAAAGAGCGGATTTTAGGTAAAGATTCTGCGACAGGACTGGAGGTTATCGTACGCACAGGAAGATTCGGTCCGTACGTGCAGCTCGGAAGAGCGGAGGATTCGGCAGCGGTTGTCGCTGTGGTTGAGGAAGCCAAAGAAGATAGCGCAGGTAAGGCCAAAAAAGCATTGAAAGTAAAAAAGGGACCAAAGGCTGCAAAGGTAAAGAAGCCCAAACCTAAAAGCGCATCCATTCCCAAAAATATCGGCAAAGACAGTATTACCCTCGAGCAGGCACTGGCGCTTCTGAGCTTCCCCCGATTACTTGGTATACATGAAGGAAACCCCATGGAGGTTCATCGTGGAAGATTTGGCCCGTACATCCGCTGTGGCGAGGCTACCGTAAGCCTTAAAGAGATCGATCCCCTCTTCATTATGCTTCCAGAGGCCATCACTCTTCTCTCGACGGCAAAAGAGCAGCGTGCGAAGGCTGCAGAGCCTCTCAAAACTCTTGGGGCAGATCCCACAACCGGTGGGCTCATTCTTCTGAAAGACGGGCGCTATGGCCCGTATGTTACCGATGGGAAAACAAATGCATCCCTTACGAAAAAATATTCACCGGATACCCTTACGCATGCCGAAGCCGTGGAAATTCTGGTAAAAAAGCGTGCAGCGCCGCCGAGGAAGTGGGGAAAGAGGAAATAATGCATCAGTCTATATCAACGTCCACCGTAGAGACGTACTGTCAGTACGTCTCTTTACGCAGGTGATATTGATCACCCAATGATCATCCTCTGATCATGCTTGTGTAGGCATACATGATCACAAGAGACGCACTGACAGTGCGTCTCTACAGATGATGTTCATGATCATCATCATGTTTATACTCAAATATACGGAGATATTGCCTATGCATAATCTGCTCATTTCCAAAAATCCCTCTATCTAGGGCTCAAAAAAATTAATTTGTAAATAATGCATATTACAGAATGACTACTCTGATCATCATCAGATACTGATCATGATTCATATCATGACTAGGCATCCACTCCCCTCCTCTGTCGAGACAAGATCATTGATTGATTACGCATGATGATTATCATGCGCATACTCAGATCATCTTCCCTGACCACCATGACCAACTCTTCCGCATCAGCTACGGCTCCGTACATTTCTATCAAAGATGCCTCTATCCGGTATCAGAAGGCCGAGATAACGATTCGTCGGTTTGTCCGGTCAGTTTTGGAGAAAGAAAAGGCAGTTGATCGCGAAATGATCCATCCTTTACCGCAGGATGCAGTGAAGCTGAAAAAGATGAAGAAGCCTTTTGCCTATACCATCAGTGATGAACTGCTACGCAAGCAGTATGGAGAGGGGA
The DNA here is from genome assembly GCA_943354555.1 of Candidatus Peribacteria bacterium. Classification (GTDB taxonomy): domain Bacteria; phylum Patescibacteriota; class Gracilibacteria; order Peribacterales; family Peribacteraceae; genus 2-12-FULL-55-11. The sequence goes on from CALRCM010000051.1 coordinate 1,976, forward strand.
ATGCTGCGCCTCAGAGTCATGGCACCTCGCAGGGGTCCTATGTGCATCTTCTAGAGCATACGAATCGTAGCTTCGAGCAGCAGCTTCAAGTGAAAGACGAGCAGATCCGTGTTCTTGCACAGGCCATCGATGGTCTTTCCGAGCGTCAGCGCGAAACGAATGTGCTTATGAAGGGCTTGCAGGAGCGGTTTTTACTGAGTGCGCCGAAAGAGGATTTTGTGGAAGGTATCGTTGGGGAAGCTGATGTTGTGCAGAAGAAGGCAGTAAAAGAAAAGAAGCCGGAGAAAGCAAAAAAAGCGAGGAAGGGGAGTTGGTGGAAGGTGTGGTAGGGATTTCGGGGTAGTTTGTTTAGAAAGTGAAAATCTTTCAGTATGTTACGTCAACTTTTTCGGATGTTTACCTTGAGAGAGATTTTCTTTCTTCACCCTACTCCATTTCTTTACTTGCAATTCGCGTCTCCTCGCCTCTATTAACGTAGAATATTGTTCAGAATACACAATCGTTATTGGTCTACGATCTTTGGTGTATTTTGCGCCATCGCCATCGTTATGTCGATCTTCCCGTTCTTGTAGGTCAGAACACGAACCGACATAGAGTGAATTGTCGCTACATCGTGCGAGGTAAAAAAAGTAGGACATGGCTTGAATGATACAGCCCTTCGGCTCGTTCGCTGCGCTCACTTACTCAGGGCATTCGTCTCGGCATCATACTTGAGGCAAAGGGGCCGGAGGCCATGAGCGAGGCACCACAGTGCCGAGTCGAATGGCAGGCGCGGCAGGGATCGAACCTACGACCTTCGGTTTTGGAGACCGACGCTCTACCGACTGAGCTACGCGCCTAAATGTATGAAGTAATCCGATGTTTTTACAGTGCAACATAGGTGTCACCCTGAGCCTGTCGAAGGGTACGCGCCTATGTTTCTATTATACAGAATTTATTCTTTCCTGATCATAAAAACGCACCGCGGTCCAGAGGACCGCGGTGCTACGTTCAGCTTCCATCATTTTGCGTGGTCCGCTTGCTTCACCGAAGTCGGGTAGCATCTTCGGCTAACTCTTTCGCGGACAAACTACCCCGGCGGAGCCATTTTTTATTACCTCCTTTACCAAGAGATTGTGGTGGCCACCAGCGAATTGAAAAAACTGACGCCCGCGTATTCTATGCATCGCGGACCCTGCGTCAACATATTTCTATCTGTTTTCTGCCTCTTTTTAGGTGTCCGTAATACCTCCATAAAGCCCAATACAGGGGCTCACACATATAGGCGATTTTGTGCTATACTGTCTGGATTTATGCGTATCGATATAGAGATCCCCCAGCCGCTTGCAGCACTCCTTACAGTGAGTGCTGTGATAGGTGCTTTATTCACCGTGGATTCTGCTATCGGATGGAGTGCGCAGCTTATGGCACAGCCTATGGGTGGCGAGTCCAAGCAGGAGATTGTTCATGAAGCTGAAGAAGATGCTGTGCGTCTTCGCCAGCAGCAGGCAGTGCTTCAGAAGCGCGAGGAAATACTTCGGTATCAGTTGGATCTTTTACGCGAGGAAAAGCGTGTTCGCGGAAGCAATATTTCGCAGTCCATGCAGACGGAAATCGAACGCAGCGAGCAGATGCTTCTCGATCTCATTCGTGACCAGCAAGAAGCAGAGGGCAAGATTCTCCTGACGCTCAAGCAAATTTGGGATGCAGAGGGCAGGGCGATTGCGGTATCTCGCTCGGTGCGAAAGGGTGAGATTGCACTGGCTTGGCCGGTTGATCCTGCTGAGGGCATCTCCGCGCAGTTTGATGATCCGCACTATGAAGAACTCTTCGGCATGCCGCACAAGGCGATCGATATTCCGGAGGAGCAGGGGACTGTGGTGCGCGCTGCGCAGGACGGTGTGGTCGATGATGTCAGTGATAACGGTCTCGGCTTTAACTCCGTCACACTTCGGCATGATGGATTTGCCACTCTCTACGGACACGTCGAAGCATTCTTGGTGGAGCCGGGCGAGACTGTGCGAAGGGGGCAACCGATTGCGTACTCAGGGGGTCGTCCGGGCACAAAGGGTGCAGGTCATCTTTCCACGGGTCCACATCTCCACTTCGAACTTATTGTAAATGGCGAGCGGGTAGATCCGATGAGGTATCTGCCTACGCTACGCTAGACTTTGCATAGGCATCCGTCATTCCGGAGACATAGTCTTTTATGGCTTCAGGAAGGGCTGAATGATTCTTTTTCATTAATGCATTTATCCGTTGATCAGGAGTGATCATGTACTGCTCACACAGCTGATCAATGATCGCCTGCCCCTCACGGCTGCGCGCCATGACATCAGGGTGCAGGTACATGTGTTTCCAGAGGAATTCTCGTAGCTGCGAAAGCGTACCCTGTACTGCACTTGAAAATCCTGCGAGCGGAGTCTGGCATGCATACACATCAGCAGGACTTTGGATTCCGTGATCACTGATCAGGCCTTCTGTGATTCCTAGAAGATCCGTAACGAGTATATGAATGATGGCACCACGAAGAGATGTACCCCGCGGCTCGGCCATGCGGATTGCTTGATCAACAATGGGGATGGATTGTATTTCCTGTATAGAAAAAAGCTCTGCCCGGAGACCATCCTCGCAATCGTGTCCTGTGTAGGCGATCTCATCAGCGAGATTCACTACTTGTGCCTCGAGTGAAGAATTTCTGCAACCTGCAACCTGCAACCCAGAACTTCCATTTCCATCATGTGGTGTCCTATGCTTGAGCAATCCTTCTAGAATTTCTTCGTTGAGATTGAGTCCAGGAAAAAGCTTCGAATGCTCTGCAAGGACGGTGACGATACGGTGAGATTGTTCGTTGTGCTCGAATGATCCGCTGTGCTTTTTCATCCACTGATCAAGTGCCTGTTCGCCGGCATGTCCGAAGGGTGGATGGCCGAGATCATGTGCAAGGGCTATGCATTCCGTGAGATCTTCATTGAGTCCAAGTGCCCGCGCGATGTCGCGACTGATCTGTGCTACTTCGAGGGTATGGGTCAGGCGCGTACGCACGTGATCATTTATGGTGAGCTCCGTCGAACCATGCGTCCCTGCCAAAAATACCTGAGTCTTTCCTTTAATGCGTCGGAATGCCTGCGTGTGGATGATGCGATCGCGGTCACGCTGAAAGGGGAATCGCGTATCGTCTTCAGGTTCGTTGTCGTTTCTGCCGAGTAGTCCTTCGTGCGGTACGGCGTAGGGTGCAAGGAGGGTGTTTGCCAGCTTGAGACGTTCCTGAAGTGATCGCACGGAGAAAGCTTACAGCTGTCAGCTTTCAGCTTGGAGTAATTTCTCAATGTATTGGAAAGATAAGCGGTGTCACCCTGAGTCCCGTCGAAGGGCGACACCGCGTGCCTATGTTTTAACGGGGCTCACCATGACGCGCTACGGCTATCTATCTATATAGCAAAGCAGCACCCGCCTGCTCTGAGCCTGTCGAAGGGTCCCCGGGTGCGGCAATCCATATCGCAAAGACCGCACCGGAGGACCGGTGCTCCTCGATCTCGTGAAAGGTTGGTCCGGGGGAGAGGTACCGTATGCACCTCTCCAATGATGTGATCCAAACGATCGTCGAGCAGAAGCGCTTGTCCCCTAGTGTTAGGTGGGTGACCGCAATCCGGCGCCGCAACGCTGGATGATTAGGTCTCCCTTGATACAAGCTGTTGAGAAGAAACGTGCTGCCCTGACGTATCGCTGAGACTGTGTTCACTCTAGAAATTCTCTTGTCTGCATGCAAGAAAGAGCCCTTGCATGAGCCATTTACCACGTGACGGATTGATCGTTTGTCGCCTCGGGGCAGCGTCGATAGAAAATTACTTGGAGTCAGGAAAAATAGACAAGTACATATAAGTTGCTGGTTGCTCATTCCTAGTTTCTAAAAATCAGGCAGCTTAGCAACCAGGAATTCTTAGGGCACACGCGAGAACATTCGTCCTTCCATTCTTCACTCTCTCCCTGTCTCCTCCACGATAGGTCCAATACTTCTCCGCCTTACAACGTGTGCAGTCTGCCATGCGCTCGATGTGATTTGCAGCCACACCGCACTCCATCAATTGCCTGTCTGCCCATGTGCGCAGGTCTGCGTTGCGACCTGAGACAAGATCCGGAGGAATACCGGAAAGTTCCGAAAGGGGATTGGTAAACTCCGCACAGCGAGTACAGAGGCAGGGTCCGATGCCGACCAGACAGGAATTTGGTTGCTGATTGCTGATTGCTGAAAACACCTTAAAAAATTCCGGGATTGCCCCTGCGATGAGCCCCTTCCATCCGGCGTGAAGAAGACCAACAACTTTGGTCTGCGGCGCGTAGATGATCAGGGGCTGGCAGTCGGCTATGCGGATCATGAGTGTGAGGCCTGCCTGATCAGTGATCAGTCCATCTGCTTTTTCTGTGCGGTGGATAGGGCTCATTGCATTGATCACCCTGTTGCCGTGCACCTGATCAAGCGCTGCGTAGTCAGAGCAACCTAGAGACTGTGCAGCCGACTCATCAGTGATCACCCCATCCTGCTTCATAAAGAGCTCTATATCCAGACGGTCAGTGTATTGCGTGAGTAGTCGGAAGGGATGTTGCATGGGGTTGCATTGTTGAACGTAGAGGAGAGAAGTTAGGAAGCACTCTCAACACTACGTGAAAAATTACAAAGAGCTTCCTGAATACTTTGCTGCAGTTTTTTACTGAAATTCTCTTCACGGAACTGCTCTGCATGTCTTCGGATAGCTGTGCTGTCCCATGTTACTGCCTCCCATTCCTGCAGAGCGTTTTCGATGCTTCTTACAGACTGTTCCGGGAAAAGAATTCCGGTGATCCCGTGCATGACGGTATCGAGTGCTCCCCCCTGCCCAAGGGCGATGACCGGAGTACCGGAAGCCTGCGCTTCGAGTGCGGCGACGCCAGCATCTTCAATCTGCGGGAAAAGAAATGCACGGGCATGGGTAT
>CALRCM010000052.1 GCA_943354555.1 Candidatus Peribacteria bacterium
GCACGACAAATGTCGCCTTGCGACATTTTCTTTCGCTCTCGTATGCGCTTTATGTTTTTCCCCAGTTTTATTGATGATGTTTTCATATCCACAGTTTATAGTGTATCAGTTTGTTGTGCCGTATATCAATAATGTGATATATTACAATATATGAGATTATTGATAACGGCGAAGCAAAACCAAAAATTTCCTTTCCATTTCTTTTTCCGCTTCGCGGTGGAGGGGTGGGGGGAGGAGGCGCGAGAAAAATGCAAGGAAATTTTTTGGTCTTTGCACACGCGAGTCCGCGAGCGTGTCCGAGGCGCATTGGTTCGCTTCACCACGCAATTGGAGCGTACGATTCAGTTTCAAGCCACCACGCGCTCCGCGCGTGCGATTAGTCGGAATCAGGGTTCAATTCAAAATACATTCGAACTTCGTTCAATACACACCGCCACAGTTGAATTCGCGCTGAGTCCGAGCCCTCAGGCGACGGACGAAGCCGAAGATCCTGTGTCCTCCGTAGCGCCTCAGCACGGAGGGGGACAAACCAGCATCCAGCATAGATTCAACATAACTACCTTACTCGTGCACCTTCACAACGCTACCAAGCGGACTTCGTTCATGACTCGGAGAAGCAACAGGTGATGCAGGCATGCCAATCATCACTCCGGCAATAACCTGCTCAGCCTCCGGAATGCTCAGCAACTCATGAACCGGTCCATGATGCAGCGACACACAGCAGCTCCCAAGACCCATTGCCGTGGCTGCAAGGAGAATATGATCAAGTGCTGCTGCACACGAAAACTCCATCTCGCGGGGATTCCAGAGAATTTTTCCATCCTGAGGCTGTGAGGATTTGTCACAAGTGACAACGATGAATGTCGCAGAACCAAGAATAAAGTTTCCATAGCAGCAGGCATCCAGAATCTTCGTGCGAGTTTCGGGCTTGACGACTACGTGAAATCTCCAGGGTTGTGTATTGCCGACGCTTGGCGAAAGGTGGGCACACGCAAGTATCTGATCGATGCTCTTCGGATCTATGGAAGTATTGTCGAAATTATGAACAGACAGACGCTTACGACAGAGATCCTGAAATTCGGTGAACTGCATGCAAGGAAAAGGAATGAATCGATTCCATTGTCCTCCAATATGGTCAATTTTCAAATACCCTTAAGAAATTATCTGCACACCGTTGCCGCCTGCTGTGCCATGGCGCGCGCTTGCTCAAGCAATGTTTGAATCTGCTGGGCATAGCTCTCCAGACGAGGGCGTTTCACATGAAGTGGAGAAGACACTGAGCGGCGGATCTCTGCAAGTCGTTCAAGATATTCCTGCATACGCGCATGCAGAGAACTGTCCTCTACTGTGGCGATACTGGTCTGAAAAATCCGTTCGATTTCCGCCTGAGCCGCTTCCGCAGAATGCTGAAGTTGCATCCGGAGCAAGTCTATCTTTCCACTGGAGTGAAGAGCTCGAACACGCTGGGCGTCTGCCGCTTCCGGCGTTACCCGCTGTACCTGGGTAATAAGACCCAGACCTTCACAGAACCGGATGAGCATGCCCGAAAGATCCAGCTGCCACCAGCGCATGCCGTGAAACGCATTGCGGGGAAAAGCATGGTGGTTATTGCGCCACCCTTCGCCATAGGCAAGTAAACCGATAAGCCAGTGATTACGACTCGCATCCGTCGTCTCGAATTCCCGAGTACCGAACGTGTGGCACACGGAATTTACGCTCCAGGTAATATGAGTGGTGCAAAAGACACGTACAAGACCCGCCCATACAAATCCTGTCCATCCGCCGAGCAAAAATGGAATAAGAAGAGAGAGACCCATCCAGAGAAACGTCGTGCGGCTCACAAAGACTATGACAGGATCTTGCAGGAGATAAGGGGCATAGGCTCGCACTTCCGGAAAATTCGTCCGCGCAAAGAGCCATCCTATATGTGCGTGCCAGAAGCCCTCCAAAGGGCTATGTGGATCCCCTTCCTCGTCAGAGTGTGCATGATGCTTGATGTGCGTGGCCGCCCACTGAGCTGGCGTGCCCTCGAATGCCATCGCGCCGCAGGCAAGGAAAAGGAATCGCAACCACACAGGAGCTAGAAATCCCTGATGTGTGAGCATGCGGTGGTAGCCAATCGTAATCCCCATGCACGCAATCGTATGAATGACGAGCAAGAGCACGAGATCCTGCGGAAAGAAAATTCGCTTCCACGATAAGGCCATAGCTGTAAGTACACCGATCAGCGGTAGCGTGACGAGGAGAATAACTGAAACCTTGTGAAGGATATTCTGTAAGCGTGCAAAGTCCGACATGCTTGTCATTGTACAGCAGACAATATGTATCGCAATTCACCGCACTCCCAGTAGCAGGTGTCCCCACCTGCGGTACATTTACCAAGCCCCATGAAATACCCCTTCTTTGTCCGTCCGTGGAAATCCATGGGCTCCGAAGAAATCACGCTGAGCGAGAACAAGGCTTTGGGGAAGGCGGTCGCGATGCAATGCATCAAGATAACCGAGAGATGCATAGAGTCCCGAAAACGCCAATCCCCTGCTCACACCGATGCCGACAATGCGACGCAGATCCAATTGCCGCTCTCCACGTATACGATGGAGAAATGCTTCACGTCCTCCGGATGATTTCCCTGTATACATATCCTGAAACATCCAAAGTGCATGGGAACGGACAATGCACCCTCCACGCCAGATGCGAGCAATCTCCGAGAGATCAAGCTTCCAGCCTTCGGCGTCGCTTGCAGCTTTGATGAGCGAAAATCCCTGATGGTACGCAAGAAGCACACCAAGTTCGAGCGCAGAAGCGGAGAGTGACCGTAACTTCATCGGCCGAGGCAGCGGATCATGGATATCTATAACATGGGGAAATTGTTTTCCTTCAGCACGAAGAGTCTTGCTGCTGGAAAGAATGCGTGCTTCTACGGCAGCCGTTATAGAGGGCACGGGAACTCCGTACTCCATCGCGGCGGCGACCGTCCATTTTCCGGTCCCCTTCTGACCTCCGGTGTCGCCAATCATCTCCAGAAGAGCTTTGCCGGATTTTTCATCCTTTGCCTGGAAAATCTCTCCGGTGATTTCTACGAGGAATGATTGGAGCTCCGGAAGCGTGTTCCACGCTGTAAACGTCTCCGCAAGCTGCTGATCTGTATAACCGCCAATAGTCCTGAGCACATCATAGATCTCTGCAATAAGCTGCATCACCGCATACTCGATGCCGTTATGCACCATTTTTACAAAATGCCCGGATCCTCCGGAACCGATGTGCGTCACACATGCTCCACCAAGTCCGTCCTGTGCAGCCATCGATTGAAGAAGCGGTAATACTTCACACACAGCTTTCATTTCGCCTCCCGGCATCATGCTCGGACCCTTGCGTGCTCCTTCTTCACCACCACTGACGCCCATACCGATGAAGGCAATCCCCTTCTCCGCCATTTCCGTGATGCGCCTCTCTGTATCCCGATACAAACTGTTGCCACCGTCGATGATGATGTCGCCATCATCCAAGTATTCCGTCAGTTCGTTACAGACCGCGTCAACAGCAGAGCCCGCTTGAACCATCAAAAGAATAACGCGGGTGCGCTTCAGGCTTTTACAGAATTCGCCAAGGGAAATGGATGGCGTGAATTTCCCCTCTCCACCGTGTGATGCAATGAAGGCATCGGTTTTTTCACGCGTCCGATTGAAGACGGAAACGGCAATGCCGTGACTGGCGGCGTTACGTGCGAGGTTTGCCCCCATGGTCCCGAGGCCGATGACACCGAGTTGCATGAGGAAAGCTTACAGCTTTCAGCTACCAGCTGTCAGCTTCATTCCTTAAAAACTATTTCTTGGTCTTCTCCCAATCCTGAAGAAACTTCTTCAATCCACTATCTGTGAGCGGATGCTGCGGAAGTTTTTTAAATACTTCGTAAGGGATAGTACAAATATGCGCTCCAAGTGCGGCAGCATCGACAATGTGTCGGGGATGGCGCGTGGAGGCTACGAGTACTTCTGTTGTGAACTGCTGGTGATGCCAGACCTCCATGATCTCTGCGATAAGGCCCATGCCATCTTCGCCGATGTCATCCAGACGGCCGATGAACGGGCTGATCATCGTCGCACCGGCCTTTGCAGCGAGGATCGCCTGCGGCACGGAAAAGACCAGCGTCGTATTCGTCTTTATTCCGTGCTGAGTGAAATAATGGATCGCCTTAAGACCCTCCGTTGTCATGGGAACTTTTACCACGACGTGCTTATGCCACGACGCGTACTCTTCTCCCTGCTTTACCATATCATCAAACTCTGTTGCAGTGACTTGAGCGGAGACGCAGGGAACAAGCTTGCAGAGTGCTAAAACGGTTTCCTTGAAATCCTTGCCCTCTTTTGCAACAAGCGAAGGATTAGTCGTTACGCCATCAAGCACACCCCATGACGCAATCTCCTTTACCTGATCAATATTCGCGGAATCAAGGAATAACTTCATGTACTCTATTATACTGGTTTTGCATGAGATTTACTATCACCCTGACTGCATGTGCCTTGCTCCTTGGCGGGTGCAGATCATCCGGTGCACCAGCCGTGCATTGGCAGGAGCTTCATGCTCCCGAAGAAACCGTCGTAGTACCGGAGAAAGGTACCCAACAATTGCCGCCACGTGGTCCTTCTTCAGCATCGTTCCCACAGGTTCCCTCCCCCGCAGCACAAAAAAAGTCTCTGCCAGCAACGTATCTTCTTGAAGTCCCATTCACGTCGCAGGCACCACTACTGAACTGGGATGCCGTGCACGAAGAAACATGCGAGGAGGCATCACTGCTGATGGTGCACCGGTTTCTTCAGGGGGAACGGGAAGCGATCGAACCGCACAGTGCCGAGACAGATCTCCTTGCTCTTGTGCGATGGGAAGAGCGGAATAATTTCAGTATCGATGTGACCATAGGCGAGCTCGCACTGATTGCAGAGCAATACTACGGATATACACCCGTCATCGAGGAAATCGTAACCGTAGAGAGGATCAAAGAGATCATCGCGTCGGGGTATCCCATCATAATTCCTGCCGCAGGAAGAGATCTGGAAAATCCCTACTTCTCAGGAGAAGGCCCGTGGTACCACATGCTCGTCATCCGCGGCTACGACCGTAACGAATTCATCGTCAACGACCCCGGCACGCGTCGCGGGGGGTCGTATGAGTATCCGTATGAGACTCTCGTGAATGCCATTCACGATTGGACAGGCGTTAAAGAAAACATCCGCTCTGGTAAGAAGCGGATGTTGATTCTGAAGAAATAACGAGATTCTATCTCTCCCCTCTGCGAAGTGCATCGGCAACTCTGACAGTCCCTTCAGATTCCAGCTGTCTACTAGTTGTTACTGGGCTCTTCAGTGGAACTGCATAGAGCTCTCTCAATGCAGTAAGACGCTGTACAGGCATAGATCCAGCATCTAGCTGTGAAAACGGGCGCTCACGACGGACAAATTGTTCAGGCGCTTCAAGAACTTTTGATACCAACTCTCTGTGGTGCTCGCTTGCAAAGCCACCACTTCCAGCTCCAATAGGTAGTGAGCTAATATCAATATCTGGAGACCCATCAGGATTTCGCATTGGCATGACATTTAGGGGGAAAGTTGCGGGCATTATTCTCCTGCGCTCTACGATGTCAATAGTATTGCGAAGATTTCGCTTATACGAAGCATGCGGTATGCGTATTTTCCTTTATACAGAGCGATAATATCGGGTATATGGAACGTACTGCCATACCGATGCATCAGTACAGTTGTTCCCATTTTCCCGCACCCGGGGACGGGTGCTGCTGGATCGAATATAAAAATCCACCCGAGCAGCAGGTGTCCCCACCTGCGGAGCTTGCTACTAGTACAGCCGTCCACCCACAGGAACATCTCTACCGGGATGCACGAGAACCACATTTCCCTGTTCATCAGGAACGCCAAGAGTAAGTACTTCCGAAACGTAAGGCCCAATCTGCCTAGGAGGGAAATTGACGACACAGAGGACAAGTCTGCCAACGACATCTTCGGGCCGGTAGTTTTCCGTAATCTGCGCAGATGATTGCTTCGTGCCGATCTCTCCCGCGAAATCTATGATCAACTTGTACGCAGGCTTGCGCGCTTCAGGAAAAAGATCGCAAGAAAGGATCCGTCCTACACGGATGTCGAGTTTCTGAAAATCATCAATGGTCGCCATGCTTCTATGCCCCCGTCATCAGCATGACGAGCGTAAGAACAACGATAGCGGAGATATTGAGGCGAATGAGCGGCGCACACTTGAAACGGTTCCTTGTGGTGGGATGCATAGATCGGGGTGAAGCCGATAGAACTGAGCCACCCTAGGCAGGGGGGTAGGATCGGTCAATGTAGCAAGGGTGACATAGTGAATACAAATTTAATGCATAACGAGGCGCTTGACAGCAATGGGAAGCGAAAATGCACGACTCAGGACTGCGCTCGACAAAGCAGCAACGGATGGTGCAAATTGATTATTGAAGAATATTTCTTATGAATGAGCAACCAGCAACCATCTCTTTCCTGCCTCCCGTACTATCCCTACACTCTGGTCAATGTCCTCCCGCCCTGACGTAAAGAATATTATCGGCAAACCCACTACGGAATTTCCTATGTCTGTGCAGAGGATTCTTTCGCAGTCCCCTGCCCCCGAAAGCATCTGGATCGGGCCAAAGAATGGCGCAAAAATTTCCGCAGATGATCACAAGGCATACGAATCAGCGCACACGATTATGTGTCATCTGGCAGTACGCGCACCGACAGCACATAGCTCAGGTCATCCGGGAGGTCCGCTTTCTGCATTCACATTTGCTTACTTTCTTAGCAAGAGACGCGACCCCGCATCAGACGAACCTCTTCGCTACAGTGCCGGTCATCTCTCCCTTCT
>CALRCM010000053.1 GCA_943354555.1 Candidatus Peribacteria bacterium
CTCCAGAAAGCCCGCTTCTATCATCAGCGTTCCGGACTCCCTACACTCGCCGACGACTCCGGCATCATCGTCGAAGCTCTACAAAGTGAACTGGGAATCCATACGCGACGGTGGGGAGCGGGAGCCGATGCGACTGACGAAGAATGGATTACCCATTTTCTCAATCGTATGAAGCGGGAATCCAACAAGCGCGCACGCTTTGTTTGTGTACTGGCATACATCGACGAAGAGGGAAAGGAATTCCTCTTTGAAGGAACATGCGACGGTGTGATTACCGAATCCCTAGAAGCTGAGTATCTACCGTGTTTACCCATCTCCGGTTGCTTCAAGCCTGATGGATACGATTGTGTTTACTCTGCGATGAAAGTTGAACAAAAAAATAGTACAAGCCATAGGGGTAGAGCCCTGAATGTATTGAAAGAATTCCTGAGAGACTAAAGCATGCTTATCGCAAGTTCGATGCCATTGTGAATGAAGTTGATGACCTGATTGATACGTTTGTAGAGAACTGAGTCAATGGCGGGCTCATCATCAACATCCACCTTCGTCAGAGCTAAGCTAAAATCCATGGACTCTATATCAATCCCCAAATCCTTCAGTCGCTCAGCACTGTGAATGCCTGCATGCAAATAAGCATAATCCCGCTGTAACTTAACAAGTGGGTCAACTGCAGCTTGAGATTCACCGGTCTTGTGTGCTGCAAACCGTGCAGCAGCAAGACCTCCTGTGCCCGCAAGAGCCCCGGCTGCGATGACTGTGTCTGGATTGCAGAACATCTGCGGCTGACGAGCCAAAATAGCAAGCACATATCCGCCCACACCAACCAGAAGAGAGAGTGCCATCAAGTTTCTTCCACCCTGAATGTGCTGCTCTGCATTTTTCACAATCCGCCCCAGCATTCGCATGTCGGAATCCTCAAGAAGATCCGGACAATCAATCATGAGGGAATTTTACTACAGACTCTCCATTGCACAAGATTACTCAAGCAATCGGAGTGAAATCCAACGCTGTGATTTTTGCCCATACATCGCGTATAAGACCCCGAAGATCCTCTTTTTCTTTTTCTGTAACAGAAAATTGCCGCGTAACTGGATCCTCTCCCCGCTCGCCGATAAATTCGACGGAAAATGCTTGAGGAACAATCATCGCGTCGGCTGCTTCGAGGAGCAATGCATAGAACGTCATCTGCCGGAAAATACTGCCTTCCATCGTGCGCGACACGCTGCCATCTTCCATACCCCCTCTGATTTCACTCATGGACTTGGAGCGACCCGTTTTATAGTCGATGACGATGACATCAGCGGATGTGGGCGTGAGCTGATCAATGCGATCTATTTTTCCTTTCAAGGGAATCCCGTCACCTCCTTTCTTTTCTGGCGCGAGAAAACCTCGGAAGTCGCGCTCCACGGCATGGAGGTTTGGCGATGTTCCGTGCAACCGCTGTACGTAATACTTTGTCAGAGCTTCCTTCGCTTGGGAAAGCAAGTCGCGCTTCTGAAGCTCTGTGAGGATCGTGTGTTCCTGAAGATAAGAGGCAAATGCAGCAACGAATTCTTTTTCCGTAAATGACTCGCGCTTTTCTATGGCATACGCCCATTGCCGTAATGCCCAGTGCGTCGCACTTCCGTAACCGAATGCCCGAGTCTCGCTCTCGGTAAACTCCTCGGGCTGCTGCAGAAGATCGATCCGAAGAAATTCCTGCGGATCCTTCAAAAAACGCGTAAGCGAAGTTGCTGAAAGTGAAAACTTTTCTATGCGCTCGCGCAGGTACACCTGAAGCTCGGCATCATGATCAGACTTCGGGGAAAAGAGAAGCAGGGAGGATTTTTCCGGGTCTTTTAAGCCACGATCCTCTTCCGGAAGAGGTCCGGCTTCAGCGAAAAAAGCTGAAGGTGCTACGGTGCGGATCCGCTCACCGACGGAGAATTCCTTCGGACATATCATGATCAGCTCACGCTTCGCACGCGTCATGGCAACGTAGGCAACCCTCCGCTCATCCTGATGCTTCTCATAGCTTTTTTGCTCACTCTCCCATCCGAAGAGCAGATCTTCTGGGACGGAAAGTGCTGATGGGTTTCTGCGCTCATCCCAATGCCCGTCACGGAAGCTACTCAGAATGACTGTGTGAAACTCCAGTCCTTTACTCTGGTGCGCCGTGAGGAGGGCTACCCCCTTGGAAACGAGGTGCGGTACCTGATATGTAAGACGTACCTGACTGAACGCTTCGTCGCGGAAGAACTGTAACTCATCGATAAACTGGCGGAGAGTAAGATCCGGCATATCGAGACAGCGCTGCTTTACGTACTGGAAAAATGCTTCAATAACCGCAAGGTCAATAGGATCAAAGGAGGACGCAGCAGTGGAAATACCCGAAAGCCGTAATACCGTTTCCACAGTAAGAAGTACGGTTCGTGATTCCTGTTTGAGCCGCACATCGAGAAGCGCATCGCGGGCACGAATCAGTGCTTCGGGGCGGGCAAAGGGTAGCGGTGAAGTCTCCAGCTCCAGAAGAATATCCGCGATCGACCGTTTTCCTTCCCGTGCCGCCTGTGAAATTCTTCCCAGATCCTGCACTGCGCACCCGAACGTATCGCACGCCATCGCCTGCAGAAGAAGAGTGTCACTTGATCCATGGGCGCACCGCAGCATCAGGAGCACCTGCATGACTATGGGATGTGTAAGCAGATCCGCCTTCCCATGAAGGATGACCGGAATTCCCCGTGCGCGCAGCACATCGTAGATCGGACGAAGCTCGGCATTGGTCTGCGTGAGGACAGCAATCTCCTCCAGCGGAACATTGTGCTTCAATCGGTCATCTATGAGATCGGCGATCAGCCACGGCTCCGAAGCATCGGACGGAGCACGCAAAAGCAGAGGATCATCGCCTTTCTCATCCGTATGCGCCTGCAGATCCTTGTGAAGACCGGGGATTTTTCCGGTAAGACGCTCTTCGTTATGCGCAATAAGACGGCCTGCTGTATCGAGGATTTTCTGTGTGGAGCGGTAACTGGTTTTTAGGACAATGACAGGTGACGCGGGAAACCTGTCGCAAAACTCCAGAAGGTGGACGATATTTGCACCCTGAAACCGGTAAATCGCCTGATCGTCATCGCCAACGAGGAAGAAATTCGGATCATGCGGAAGATGGTCATAGGTTGTCAGCCTTCTGATGACATTCCACTGTGCACCGTTCAGGTCCTGCGCTTCGTCGACAAGAATATACTGATAGCGCTCCTGCATGCCCACAAGGAGCCATTCCTCCTCCTGCAATGCCTTCAGGACAACAAGAATCATATCGTCATAATCGTAAGCACTATGCTCCTTACACCAATCCCCATAGCGACCGAAGAGATCGACAAAATCCCGAAATTTTTTCGCCTGCAGGATATTTTTTTGGTGCTGCTTCGTCGTAGGCTTACTCTTGGATGCCATAAGCATCTCATACTCGTCTGCTACGCGCTTCAAATCCGTAAGAGTCTTCCCCTCTCTCTTGCACTCACTGATGCGCCCGAGAATCGCCGGAATCCTATCGTACGGGTTTTTAGGGTTGATAAGAGCGGATGCATGGCTCACTTGATCGATAATTTCCTGCATCATCTGGTGTTTTTTAAGATCGGAAAGGTGTTTTCCTGCATCCCAATCGGAGAAGACGGTTGCATGACGCTTTATGACGTTATCGCAAAATCCATGAACGGTGCTTACGGTAACTTTGTAGGCATCAGCTCCGATCAGGGTCCGCATGCGCTCGCGCATCGCTGTTGCTCCGGATGTGGAAAAGGTCAGACAGAGAATATTACTTGGCTTCGCATGAGTCTTTGCGAGAATATTCGCAACACGCATTGCAAGAACCTGTGTTTTTCCCGTGCCCGGCCCTGCAACTACCATCACCGGACCTTCGACGGTATCCACAGCGAGACGCTGCTCAGGATTGAGCCTTTCGTAATGATCCGCAAAGGACATAGGAAAATTGTATAGGTTTATGAGGAATAAACATGAACACAAATTTTGTTCTTCTCAAGACGACTTCAATTGCATCCGGCGCACTGCTGATAGAATTCCTCTGGTTTTTATATATTCTCCCCACTTCACTTTATGGGTTGTTGCTCAACTGGTTCCTGCGGCACTGGCTGCGGCGGATGCAAGTTCGGATGTATTCTCATTATGATCGGTGCTATTAACTGGGGCCTCGTAGGCCTTGGCTATTTCCTTGGACAAGATCTTAATATTGTTCACATGATCCTCGGGATGTACCCAGCAGTAGAGTCTGTTGTATACGTTCTCGTCGGACTTGCCGCCATCGTCAAGCTTCTGAAGCTCTGCAAGTGCTGCAAGGCGTAATAAAACTGCACCTGATGAAAACGGCCTTCCGATGAGCGGAGGGTCGTTTTTTTATCCATCGGAAATGCTTCCTTTCAGTGAAGCAGCGTTCCCTCTCCCGACGGGAGAGGGACAGGGAGAGGGGGTATGAAATTTGTATAGCTGACATTAGATTCACTACACCATCGGCGACCCCCGCCCCCTAACCCCCTCCCGTCGGGAGGGGGGACGCCTCTTTAACTGCTTGGCAGATGATTTGTTCTCGCTTGCGCATTCACAAGAGTAAACTCGATGAACAGCGTCATGCTGAGTAGCGTCGCTGACATAGCGACGCACATCAAAGCAGGACATTGAAATTGCGGAGCAAAAGACCTCAGAACTTCGACAGCTCATATGCACACCGGTCGCACTTTCTGTAGGGGCGCCCCTCACGGATGAGATCGACGAGCGTGCCCTTCCTGCACTGCGGGCAGAGTGTGCCTTTCAGGAAGGAATCAGCAGCATTGAAGCCGGTACGCTTGCTCGCTCCTCCGTGCTCGCGGATGGAAAGCGAACGCGGGTGGTCGCGCATTTTCTGAAGCACCTTCGCTTCGATCTGGCGGATGCGCTCGCGTGTCACACCGAACTCCTTGCCGACTTCCTCCAAAGTGTGACCAATACCGTCTTTAAGACCGAATCGCATCTCAATGATTTTGCGCTCTCTCGGGGTGAGAAATTCCAACATCGCGTGCACATTCTCTTTCCTAAGCTGCCGGTTGGTCGCCTCAAAAGGATTCACCGCCTCTTCGTCCTCGATAAAGTCCCCGAGCTTACTGTCCTCCTCAGAACCGACCGGTGACTCGAGCGAAATGATGTCTTGGCTGATCTTCTGGATATGACGGACTTTCTTGATGTCCATACCCATTTCTACAGAAAGCTCTTCCACTGTCGGTTCACGACCGAGTTCCTGCACGAGTCTGCGCTGGGTGTGGGTCAATTTGTTAATCGTCTCCACCATGTGTACGGGGATACGGATCGTGCGGGCCTGATCGGCAATGGCTCTCGTAATCGCCTGTCGGATCCACCATGTTGCATAGGTGGAAAACTTGAATCCTCTCTCAGGATCAAACTTCTCAACAGCACGGAAGAGGCCGATGTTGCCCTCCTGAATGAGATCGAGGAAGGAAAGGCCGCGGCCGATGTACTTCTTGGCGATACTGACGACGAGACGCAGGTTCGCCTCGGCAAGCTGCTGCTTCGCTCCGGCATCGCCCTTGCGGATGCGACGGGCAAGCTCTACTTCCTTGCGGCCGTCAATGAGCGGCACACGGCCGATCTCCGAAAGATACATGCGTACGGAGTCATTGCTGATTTCGAGAAGATCGACTTCCCTCTCCTTGCGCTTCTTCTGGCGGTCTTCGGCGGTCTCCTCTTTTTCGTCCATGGCGATACCGGCAGTCGCAACCATCTGCAACATGTCGTCATCTTCGTCATCCACTTTACCGACAACGGCTTCGCTTTCCTCTGCCTCCTCCTCTGCCTCTGTTTGCTCTTCTGTCTCCTCCTCGGCACCTTCCGGAGCAACGGTGACAACTTCAGCAAGATCCTGCGTGGGCTCGTCGGGCTTGCCCTTTTTTTCCCAGATGAGCGCATCCTGCACATCGATGACCTGAATGCCGAGATCCGTAAGAAGAGTATAGATTTCATCAAGCAACTCGACATTTTCCTCAGCATTGGGAACAACCGACATGATTTCCTGATGGGTCACGTAGCGCTGTTCACGACCCTTTTTAATAAGATGCTTCACGGAATCTGGAAACTTCTTCAGATCGTCGTCCGTAGGTTGGGCGATGAATTTTCGTGGATGGGAGGCCATAGTGGGAGTTCGGGCGATAAAACCCGCGGAAGGTAGGGTACAGGGTTTCGTAAACAAGGAAAAGCGTTATTCCCTATTTCCCTACATTCCCTATTTCCCAGCCTCTGCCATCCTCCCAAGTTTCAAAACCTGCTGAAACTGTGTCTCAAGCTGCGCAGCATCGACCAGGCGCCCTTCAGCCTGTGCCGCGCGCATTTTTTCCGTGATTTCTCGCTGCTTTTGGAGAATCGTTGCACGGTTTGCACGCTGACAGTTCGTGCGGATCTCGCGGACAGCAAGGGACTCACTCCAGTCCTGAAATGCATGCTGTTCACAGTAGAGAAGAAGGACGCTTAGTCGCTCGGCATACTCCGGCGCTAGGACAACATTGCCTGTTTTGGCATCGGTAATCGCCTTATGAAGCGCTGCGGAAAACGGATCGTCGGATATTATAAGCTCTCCGAGCAAGCTACGGACAGACGGATAGAGAACGAAAAGCCCAAGAGTGACTTCCGCGGGAGTGAAAAGAGATGACGCTCCGCCGCGAGGCTCTTCCTTGTGTTCGCCGCCGATTCTCTGCGCTCGTAGTGGGTCACTCTCCGCAAGCTGCAGTCTACGGGAAAAGCTGTCCCCGAAGATCTTGCCGAAACGGGCACGGTTCTCATCGCGCTC
>CALRCM010000054.1 GCA_943354555.1 Candidatus Peribacteria bacterium
AAGAAAGGCGACACAGTGATCCTTAGTAGTAACCCGATCATAGGCAACGAGCGCGCTGTTGCGAAAGTGATCAATAACTTAAACACACGTGGGGCTACTGTGAAGACCAATCAGGAACTCGCGCTCCATGTCACAGGGCACGGACATCAGGGAGACATTCTCCTTATGCACCGGCTCGTACGTGCAAAGCACGTTATTCCTGAGCACGGCGAACCGCACATGCGCGCAGCGCACGCGGATCTCGCACGGAGCATCGGGTACCTCGAAAATCAGGTGCACCTTCTTAGTAACGGCGAAATTCTAGAATTCGAGAAAAATGGAGATGCCCGCAAGAGCAAACACAAGCTCACGATCCAAGACGTCATCATTGACGGCCGTGGATCCGCCGGCGAAGGCCAGCGCGTGCTCCTCGACCGCAAAATCATGAGCGAGTCCGGCATGGTCATGATCATCCTTCGCGCCTATACCGAAAGTAAGCGCCTCGTCGGTGACCCTGATGTCATTAGCCGCGGACTCATCTACGGCTCCGAGCAACAGAAGATCACCGCAGAGGTCGTGCACGCGAGCAAGAAAGCCTACGAAGAAGCTGTGAACCGTGGCGAGACGGATAGAAAATCCCTCAAGCGTGCGGTCACGGGAGCGCTCTACCGTTACTTCGATCGGGCACTCGATAGAGAGCCGATGGTGGTGCCGATTATTGTGGAAGTTTAATCACCTATAAGAAGAGATTCTTATTCAAACTTTGAATGTCGATACATTATTTATTGGTCTTTAACTCTAACTGCTCGCCTTGTACTTGATAATACTGATCCAATCCTGAAGATTTTAGCCAGCGATCCAATTCACCAGGCTTGGGTTTTATTACAAGTTTCCCTATTTCGCCATTGAGCAGAGGAAGGTAGAACGTTCCTGGTATTTTTTCATTCTCTGCAAGTAATTTTGCTTTTTCTGCTACACCCCTTAAAGGAAACAGATTATTAAGTTCAACAGAAAGCTGCCGATTATTCACATCCACATTGAGCCAAAGTAGTCCATCGAGTGTTTCCTTGCTACGAGGTGAATATTGTTTTTCCTTCATCCATTGCGACAGGACATCCGCTGGTATCTTTCCTTCAGAAAGAGCCTGATTTATAGCATCAATCTTTTGAGAAAGATCCTTCTTCCACTCTTCCTTATCTCTAGCCAAATAACTGCTGTCTTTGAGTTGGTGAAGGACTCCTTGATTATTTCGAACAGACAGAATGTTTTTACGAACATCTTCGGGGATTGCTGCTTCTGGGTTCTCTTTCCTTTTAAAAAATTCGAGTGCCATAAACGATGTTTGTGAAATTATAGTTATTGTAACATAATAGTTATTATTAATCAACTACACTACCCCGCACTCTCCAACCTTCATATGGTGTCCATTTACATTTGCTGTGCAGATTTTCCGCTTCAATCGTCCACTCCTTGTCTACATCAATCTGAATCTGAAGTTCATCTTTCTGTTTTCCCAAACCAAATATCCTATTCGGATTTTCAAAACACAATCGAATAATATTTGCAATTTGCAATTTGCAATTTGCAACTTTTTCTCCTCTCGGATTCGGCCAGCCTCCCGCCGCCACAGTCAGTAATAGCGGCAACATCGTCTCCACTCCCGGCACTCCACTTGGAGCCCTTAACGGATCCTCACATTGTTTCTCCTCCAATGTATGCGGCGCATGATCCGTAGCGATGCAATCAACCGTACCATCCGCGATGCCTTCCCATAGGGCAGCCTGATCTTCTTTGGACCGAAGCGGGGGATTCATTTTCCCCAATGCTCCCAGCGTTTGGTAATCGTCGACAGTGAGAAATAAGTGATGCGGTGCAACTTCACACGTTACAGATAATCCTTCTTTTTTTGCCTCACGCACGAGCTGCAATCCTCCTGCTGTGGAAAGATGTGCGACGTGAAACTGCGTGCTGTATTCGCGTGCAAGCCCGATCGCACGTTTGATAGCAGCAACTTCGGATTCGGGGGGGCGCATTTGGGAATGAAGTGCGATGTCCTCCGTAGCGGAAGATCGCGATCTTCCGCTACGGAGGACGGATGCTTGTGCATTCGCATTCATCTCCGCATCTTCACAATGCGCCACCAATGGTATCCCCAGCTCCCCGCACATTCGGAATGCTTCGGCGATGGTTTCAAAATCTGCACCCTGATTCCCTGTGGAATGATCGAAGAACACTTTAAGCCCACAGCACCGGCGCTTTATGTCTTTGAGAGTTGGGGATGCACCGCGCCACACATCCCTGAGTGCGAGTAGATGTTTTTTTTCTGTCGCTCCCATGAAGAAACGGATATCGCATGTTTGTATCCGGTCAGCTCTGCGCACTTTATCGGCCAATGCTTCCACGGTTACAACGGGTGGGATCGTGTTTGGCATTTCACACACCGTCACAACGCCTCCAGCGACAGCAGCAACCGATTCCGAAGCCATGTCCGCCTTATGGGTCAGTCCCGGCTCACGGAAATGCACGTGACAGTCGATGAGGCTAGGGAGGGTGATCTGTGTCATGCCTTTCCGAGAAGCATCGCCAGAAGCGCCATGCGCACAGGTACTCCGTTACGAACCTGACGGAAGTACGCGGCATTGGGGAGCGCGTCGACGTCCGTGGCAATCTCCGTAACACGCGGGAGTGGATGCATCACGATGGTCTTTTTTCCTTTCAGATGTGCCGCCTTCAGCGTGTAGACGTTCTTGAGTCGTTCGTATTCGCTATGATCGGTAAACCGCTCCTCTTGAATGCGCGTCATATAGAGCACATCTGCTTCAAGGGCGGCCTCGAGAGCACTTCCTTCCGTGAAAGAAATTCCTTTCTCCTTGCAGAAGCTCGTTACCTTGGCCGGCATCGTGAGCTCTTTGGGAGAGATGAATGTGAGTTGTATGTTGTTATAGAGACCAAGGAGAAAGCTGAGAGAATGGACCGTGCGTCCGAAACGCAGATCGCCGACCATTGCTACTTTCAGTCCGTCGATCTTCCCGCATTCTTTTTGGATAGTGAAGAGATCGAGGAGCGCCTGCGTGGGGTGCTGCCCCGGTCCGTCTCCAGCATTGATAAACGGCACCGGTGAGACAGCCGCCGCGCGGTCCGCACTTCCCACTTCGGGGTGTCGCATGGTGATGATGTCGCTGTACTGGGCTGCGACAACAATAGTGTCCTCGATGGTCTCTCCTTTATAGAGCGAACTGAACTGGATGCCGTCCGCGGTAATGATGTCGCCGCCAAGGCGCTGCATCGCGGATTCAAAACTTAATCGAGTCCGAGTACTAGGCTCATAGAAAAGTGATGCAAGAATTTTACCGCGCAGAAGATCGCAACCTCCTTTGTGCACGATCCCTTCCATCTCCTGTGCCGTCTTCAAAGTAGCATCCGTATCACTCCGTGTGAGCTGTTTGGTGGATGTGAGGTGGGTGAAGGGGAGACCCATTGCGGGCATTGTACAGATGTTCCTGTATTTGACAAATATTTAATTGATATTATAGTATGTTTTTGGTTTCAAGAAGGCAAAAGCCGACTACAATCCTTCAGATGCCCACCCGCCAGATAGCCTCTTCGACATTGTGGCAACTGAGCAGCCAGATTGTGATGGCCGCGCTCTCCATCCTGACGGTGAAGTTTGTGGCGATAGGCCTCAGTAAAGAGCTCGCTGGAAACTACAATTCTGCATACGGATTTTTGCAGCTCTTCGGAATTCTCGCAGACTTCGGATTGTATGCCGTTGGGGTACGTGAAATGGCACGGGCAAAAGACCGGTCTGCGGTTTTGGGCGCGTTGATGATTATTCGCTCGGTTATTCTTTTCCTTTCTTTAGCACTGGCTCTGGTCCTCGTCTGGCTTCTCCCCCAGTGGCGCGGCACCCCGCTTCCGCTCTCCGTAACTATCGCCGCACTTGTCCCGCTTTTCGCGCTCCTCGCAGGCATTCTTCGTACCGTATTTCAGGTACACCACCGGATGCAGTACGTCTTTATCGCAGAAGTCACGCATCGACTGATTACGACTGGGCTGATTGCGCTCTTCATCATTGGTGGCGTGCGCGGATCTGTGGATGTCAGGATTCTCTACTCCTTCCTCCTTATCGGCGGCATTGGAGCATTTGTACTTCTCATTATTTCCGCGCTGGCCGCAGGCCATTTTGAGAAAATCCAATGGAATGTTGACCGCAAGGTCATGAAGTCCATCCTTCGGCAATCCATCCCGTTCGGAGCTGCCTTCCTCTGTATGGCACTCTACCGCCAGCTTGACGTCACAATGATTGCACTGCTCCGTCCGGACTTTGAAATCCAGAATGCGGAGTATGGGTTCGTCCTCAGAATGGTCGAAATGGGCTACGTCATTCCTACTTTCCTGCTCAACTCCGTACTCCCTACGCTCAGCGAACGCGACAATAGAGGAGAGGACACGCGCGATCTCCTCGGGAAAACTTTGATCGTGCTTCTTCTTCTTGGAACCACCGCTGCGCTCTTCTGTATCTTCTGGTCGCGGCCGCTTGTGCAGCTTCTCACAACGGACGCGTACCTCAGCACGCCAGAGAAATTTGGGTCAGACACGGCACTGATGCTCATGGGATTGCCGGTCTTTCTCAATGGTCTCGTGCAATACGGATTCTATGTACTTCTGAATCGTGGACGCAGCAAGCCACTGGTCATCATGCTGGGATTGGCTGCCATACTCTCTATAGGACTCAATTTCCTGTTCATCTCTTCCCATGGTTACATCGGCGCAACGATCACCAGCAACATCATTCATCTTTTGTTGGCCGTTACATTGATGATTGCAGCACAGAGAACTATGCCCGCAAAACTTCCTATGCAATCTCTCATAAAAATTCTCCTGTTCGCATGCGTGCTTGGTACAGGACTTTGGCAAGCAGCTCCTTTTTTGCAAAGTGAAATCCCAACCGTCATGGGATTGATCGCAGCAACCATCGGCATGGGTATGGTGATGTTCATTTTTAGAATCCATACAATCTTCTTATCGCGGGAAATACTGAAGGAAAAGCTGATTTAAGGAGTATTGCTGACTGTTAAGAAATCTGATACAATATTGAGAAACACACATGAAACTCCACTTGCGTCTCGCCACCGCCTTTCTGGGCATCGCTCTGCCGATCGCGGCTCTTGCCGTTGCTCCGGGATCTGTCGGCGGTCTTTCAGGTAACGCGCAACCGGACGGAAGCATCATCATCCAGTGGACACCGCTTCCTGACCCCACGATCGTGCTCTACCGGCTCTACTACAGCGCGGAGTCGATTCTCGATAGTGAAGGACTCTACGACGACTATGAGGAAACAGAAGGGCCAGTGAGTGAATTTGTCTTTTACAGTCCTCCGAAGCAGGCTTCACTCTTCGTCACCGTTCTCGCCGTGAACTCTTCCGGAGAGGAAAGTGAAGCGTTTGCCGAAGAGGTCCGCGTGGATATCCCAAAGAAACCCGCACAGCCGACACCTGCACCTGCACCGATTCCGGCACCAGTTCCCACTCCGGCTTCTCCGCCACTCACTGTTCCCACTCCAACTCCTACCCCTATCCCTGCTCCTGCAGGCGCCGCATCATCTTCCGCATTCAGCGTTGATGTGCAAATTCCCTCTTTAGAGGAAATCCAGCAGCTGATCTTAAACGCAGCGAATGTCCCACAGCCAACCGGCGTGCAATCCTCCAGTGCAGCCGCAGTGCCGCCTCCCATGTCCTCGTCCGCGCCTGTAGTTGCCCCTGTCGTTTCCTCCTCTTCTTCCTCCTCCCTGCCCCCTCCAGTACTTACGTTGCCCTCTTCGACACCTGCTGTGACCGCCCCGTCTGCTGCCGTACCTACTCTTACGGCCCCACCACAGGACGGAAAGGTTCACCTACTGATCGCGGAAGCACTTTCACCGATTCAGGTGAAACTTACGATGTCTACAGCTGTTGCTGTCGAACCCACAGGAGCTCCGCAGGCTTTCCGCATCGAGGGCCCCAATGGAACAGATCTACACATCACGCAGCTGCTGATCAGTGACAAGCTCGTCATCCTGGATACTGTCGGACAGCAAAAGGGTGTCACCTACACCGTGCGACTCAGTGAGCCGCTCATGGGTACCGCCGGCGAGCCGCTCGATACACAGGATCGCTCTGCGGTCTTCACTGGTCACGAACTTGGATTGAATCCCGTGAACACTCCTGCTGCTGCCGTAAACGCCTATGACCCACTGCTCCCCGCGGACGTAACGGGATTTCGGTTGCGGGCCGTTCCCGATGCAGGGGGCAAAACCTATACAGTCACAGCACAGTGGCAGCCGGATCTTTCCCGTACGGATCTTGCATACTATCTGGTGAGCCAGAGTCTCGATGGGGGAGCGACCTTCAGCGAACCGGAAATGGCACCGATGGACATCGGAGGCATTGAAATTAAGGGCGCACAGCCGGGGGAACTCGGCATCTCGCTCAGCGTCGTCAATATCTACGGAAAAACTTCCGCAGGAGTATTCGACAAGGTCACTCTTCCTGGCGAAGCACCGGCTCGTACCCCATTCCCTTCTTCTACACCATCTACACCACCATCCCCCCAACTCCCACCCACTCCGACCCTTTCTCCTGAAGTCCTTGCGATGATCCGCAACAGCCAAAAGCCGCGCACCATCCCGACGATCAAAGAGGCACACACCGACCGGCTGTCCCAGAGTGGTATTGGGCTGTTTGCCGTTGGCTCCTCGATGATCGGATCGTTTGTCGGATGGAAGAGAGCGAAAAAGATTGGTGCAAAGCGATAAGATCTCCAAGTCAGTTGTACGTTTGT
>CALRCM010000055.1 GCA_943354555.1 Candidatus Peribacteria bacterium
AAAATAGGAAATCATCCCAGAGACAAGAAGTACCAGCACCATCACTGATGCGATACCCAATCGACGATGAAGGGCCGCGCGCGGCATACTTGGGAGAAAGAGTAACACAAATTTTCGGTGGACATTGCAAATCACAGATCCGCCTTCATGGAATGGCAATCTGCAATAGGAATACCATGAACGTATTTCTAGTGTGAGATCTCTCTCCACTCTTCAAGAATTCGCCTTTCTTCCCTACTCAATTTTACGGGAATTTGCACCTCAATGGTCACATAGTGATCACCATGATTTTTGGACTGTAAAAGCGGCATGCCCTTTCCCCGTATACGCATCACCTGACCGGACTGGGTCCCCGGAGGAATGCGCAGGGAAACTGAACCATGAGCAGTATCCACTTGTACATCTGAGCCTAATGCAGCATCGGGAACGCTTATACGATGCACACCGTGCACATCGTCTCTGTTGCGGGTAAAACGAGGATCCGGAGAAACTTCAACATGTACAAAAAGATCACCCGAAGGGGAGCCATTCCTTCCTGCCTCTCCATATGCACGCAGTCTCACGGTCTGACCATCATCGATTCCCGCAGGGATATCCAAAGCAACCTCCTCCTTACGCAGGACTCTTCCCTCGCCATCACATTGTGTGCATTTCTTTTCGGGAAATTTCCCCGAGCCACTGCACCGCGAGCAGAGAACTGCCTGACGAATAGCGCCGAAGAAAGATTGCGTCGTACGGGTTACCTGCCCCGTGCCACCACACTCTGTACACGTGATAAGCGAAGATCCTTTGGCTGCACCGCTCCCCGAGCAGTCGCCACACGCTACTAGCCTCTCAAGGGAAAGTATTTTTTGCACTCCGGTGACACTTTCCATAAATGTAATACGTACACGTACTTCAAGATCGCGCCCACGCTCCTGACGTTTTCCTGCTTTCTGCCCTCGACCACCAAAGAATGTTTCGAAGAGATCGGAAAATCCTCCAAAATCCTCAGGGCGCGCTCCGGAAAATCCCGAGAAATCAAATCCTCCTGCGCCCGCACCTCCCGGTCCTGTCTTTCCAAACTGATCGTACGTCTTGCGCTTGGCCGGATCCGCAAGTGTTTCGTAGGCTTCATTGATCTCTTTGAACTTCTGCTCCCTTTCTTTGTCGCCTTTATGCTTATCCGGATGAAGCTCTTTGCTCATACGCCTATAGGCCTTCTTGATATCCTCCGGAGAGGCATCACGAGAAAGGCCGAGAGTGGCGTAGAAGTCGGAGGACACGGGGAAAGAGTACAGGAATACGGGAATACGGGAATACGGGAGTACGCGTATTCGCTTATTCGCGTAGTCGTGTACTCGCCTAACCCTCTACAAAATCCCAGTCAAATCTGCTATACTACTCCGATATGTCCCGCAAAATCCTTCATGGCACGCAAAAGAGTATGCAATGGATAACGGTGAGCCTTGGTGTACTAACGCTGAGCATCGTCTCCACAGCTATCAACCAGGACGTGCGCCTTGAAGGTAGGTTGCTTCCCGCACATATGCGCGGCCAAGTTCCCTGGAAGACCATCCTTCCTGGGCAGATGGAAAAGGGAGCGACCGCTCCTCCAGATACGAATGTCATCATCCAGATTCCTGACGATGCTGCAGACATGACGCTGGATGTCATTACGGGATACCGGGGAACGGCCAATCGCTT
This sequence comes from Candidatus Peribacteria bacterium, assembly GCA_943354555.1. Taxonomy (GTDB): domain Bacteria; phylum Patescibacteriota; class Gracilibacteria; order Peribacterales; family Peribacteraceae; genus 2-12-FULL-55-11. The sequence goes on from CALRCM010000055.1 coordinate 1,687, forward strand.
CTGGGGATACTGCTTTCCGCAAAACTACGATCCGGATTCTCCAAAAACAAAAAGGCAATTCCCAGGAAAGGTATTTCTCTCGAAGAAGGAAAGGAACATGCGTATAGAACAGCAAATGAATATGCGCCAAAACCGCTTCAACACCGTCGAAAATCTCAATGAATCTGATCTGAACCAAGATAGGTATTATCGTGGAGCGATCCGGCACCAGCAGGAACGCTTCGTCGGTGGAACATCCTGCTTCCTTATGAGCGAAGTGCCGCTACCCATCGGCACAGATGCGGATGATGATATGGCCAACAGTGCCGTCGAGCGAGATGTAGGGAGCGACCCCCAAGTAGCCGATACAGATGCCGACGGTGTGATCGATGGGCGCGAGATCTTCTTCCTTGGTAGTAACCCCATCCTCAGAGACAGTGACGGGGATGGACTTATCGATGGCATCGAAGACAAAGATCATGACGGCAAGCGTGACCTCGATGAATCGGACGCGATGAAGTGGGACACGGACGAAGATGGCCTGTGCGACGGTCTGTGTAAGGTAGAAAAGGGCCAGAAGCTGCGCGGTGAAGACAAGAATATCAATGGCGAGCTGGATGAAGGGGAAAGTAACCCGATCCTCATGGACTCTGACGGTGACGATATCCTCGATCTCCAGGAGGTATATCTCTGTGAATTGGGTGGAGGAACAGATTGTTGAGTAATTGCAGATTGCAGAGAAATCCGCTATAATACTTTGATGCGTTCACCGATCCTCCACAGGCTCCTCCCGATTGCTCTCGCCATCAGCTGCATGCTTCCAGGTATAGCGAGTGCCTATATGACTGCGGAAGATGTCCTTCTTAGTAGCGACTTTTACCTCCCTCCAGGCGGACGGGAAAGCAAAAATCGTATTGAGAGACAAAGAGTTACCAGTGCTGAGCGCCGCACACGTGAACAGGAGGATCTCTTCATGCATGCCGCACCTCCGGAGGAGGAAATCCCCGAAGATGAATTTGATGCATCCCTTGAAGAGGAAAACACGGAGACAGATGCCACTGAAGGACTTTCCGGTTCGGATTTGGAGCTCCTCAGAACCATTCGCTTACTTGACCGCATTACCGATCGCCAAAGAGTACTGCAGTACGGAGCCCCGCAGAATACTGATGTCCTGCACGGAGGCGCACCGGCCCTTGCACCGACGGGAACGGGGGCATGGATCGCTATGACGACGATGTTTGGAGCTGTAGCTTGGACACTGCGCAGAGCGAAGCGGTCAGAGAGACAGGTGTTGTAGACGCGAGTACGGGAGTACGGGAGTACGGGAATACGCGTATTCGATTATTCGTGTACTCGCCTCGTTCCTTGATGACAAAGAACTGCTTTTTCGGCTTGGGAGAAATGTGAAACGAACATTGCCCGTAAAAATGCTCAAGCACATCATGAGCTCTGCTAGTGTTTCACGGTGCATGACGCTCTCTCCTGTACCGGCAAACGATGGGTAATGCGCTCGGGATCCGAAGATCTTTCCACCCTGTCCACAACAATGGCATTGGTGCGGGTTCTCGCACGAGCTAGAGGAATAGATAGTACACCATCAACCCCATTGCCCTGCCCGCCTGATTTGGAACGAGCGGTACAACGCGTGTGGCATGCCGTAAAGCAAAAAGAATTGGTGGGAATATTTGGAGACTATGACTGTGATGGCATAACCGCTGCCGCGCAGATGGTGCGGTATTTCCGTCGCTGCAACATGGAGCCCATCGTCCGTCTCCCGCATCGCGTGCATGACGGATACGGCTTAAGTCCCACAATTGCTGAAGAGTGGATCGTAAAAGGCATCAAGCTCCTGATTACAGTTGATACGGGAGTCACGGCTATTGAAGCCATCACCAAGCTACAACTGGCAGGCATCGATGTCATTATCGTTGACCATCACCACATACCGGAGGAGTTGCCTCCGGCCTATGCACTCCTACATCCCGCACTCACACCAGGTTTTCCCGAGCCACACCCATCGGGATCCGGCATGGCATTTCTCTTCCTACAAGCGCTGGAAAAAGGCATGTGGGAAGACATGCACACAGACCGCGCACTCGCAATGATGGGTACGGTCGCCGATCTTGTAGAGCTAAAGGGGATCAACCGAGTCATTACGCAGCAGGGACTACGGTCGCTTCAGGATTTGCGCTCGGGTCCTCTTGCAGCGCTGCGTGACAGTGTGAAGACTGGGGAGGCCCTTACGAGCACGGACATCGCATTTCGCATCGCACCGCGGCTGAATGCTGCCGGACGCATGGACGACCCTACTCTCGCGCTCCATGCCATTCTCGAGGGAGGGGTGTATATAGAGCGACTACACGAACTCAATCAGACGCGCCGCTCTGTCACTGATGATCTGGTAAACCTAGCGCGTGCGGATGCTGCCCGCCATGGCTCAATGCTTATTGCCAGTAAATCTGCAGACTATCCGCACGGCATCATCGGGCTCATCGCCGGAGCACTGACCGAATCCACTGGATGCCCAAGTATGATAGGCGCAGAGAATGGAGACTGGATCACCGCATCCCTGCGCAGTCCTAAAAGCTACAATGTCACAGAAGGCCTTAGCCGCCTTAGCCATCTCTTACATGCCTATGGCGGCCACAGACAAGCGGCAGGATGCACCGTACACAAAGACCGATGGAAGGAGGCAGTCCGTGGACTCGAAGCGGATATTGGATCTCGACTGACGAAAGAAGATTTGTATCCGCGTATAGAAGTAGATAGCGAAATCAGCCCGAGTGATATTTCCCTGAAACTTGTGCACTCCCTTTCGGAACTTGAACCATTTGGACAGGGAAACCCTGAGCCGCGCTTCTTACTGCGCGATGCCACCATGACAGATATGCGAAGCGTCGGAGAGGAAGGAAGTCACCTCCAGATGCGGGTGAATGGCATCAAGGGTATTGGTTTTGGATTGGGATCATTTGGATCAATGTGCCAAGACCCCATGGATCTTGTCTGCCGTATTGGCATCAATACATGGCAGGGGAGAAGAGAGGTGCAGCTGTATGTGGAAGATATGAGAACTGCTACACCGGTACGAGGTTTCCTTCGGTTTGAAAAACATCGGTTACGATGACATTCAGTGCGGTAGCAATCTTAAATGCAAGGAGGACAGAAGGGTTGGTTTGTCCTCGCTCGATGCTCATAATAGTCTGACGACTCACCCCTGTCCGTAGCGCCAACTCCTCCTGAGTCATACCCCTCTCAAAACGGAGACGCTTAATGGTGTTGAGTAATTGTACAGACGACATGGGGAGTACGAGGAAGGGAATGAATATTCCGGAAAATCACCGGAACCCTCTGGGGACAGCATCTTGTCTCAAACCCGGATGCAAAGCAAGAGACCAACGGGAACGAGATAGACTGCGAACCATGCGAGGCTACAGGAAGCGACAAAGCGACGCAAAAAATAAATCGCCGCAATGCTGGAGATACACGCGCCTACGATGCCGGCCAGCGTCACAGACATCGCAGGAAGTATTGTGTTGCCCCCGACAATATCTGCGGCTGCAAAGAGTGAAGCACCAGCAATAATCGGTGTTGCCATGAGAAAAGAAAAATCCAATGCATCGCCCCGTACGATCCCCCGCGTCCGTCCTGCAGCAATAGTGATCGCTGAACGGGAAATTCCGGGGATGAGCGCAAGCGCCTGTGCAATGCCAATAATAATGGCGTCAGGCACACGCATTTCTTTTCTATGACGGCTTTGGAGACAGCGCTCTGCAATGAGCAGCACAGCAGCATTGACGAGTAATTGCCATCCGAGCGACTGAATCGACCCCATAGACTTCTCCACAGCATCGGCAAAGAGCACACCGCAAACAGCCGCAGGAATTGTCGCGATAATAAGGAGGAGGAGCATGCGCTGAGAAGGGCGATCACCCGTAAAAGGAGACTTTGCCATGTTCCACCATACGTTCGGATAGCAAAGAATAAGCGCAAGAAGTGTTCCTGTGTGGAGCAGAATATCGAACCCCTGAAGATCGGTGGGAAGACCCATAGCAGACTGCGCGAGCATGAGATGCGCCGTAGAGCTGATGGGGAGAAATTCTGTGAATCCCTGAACGACGCCGAGAATGGCCGACTGAGTGATAGTCATGCGACCAAGACTAGCGCAGTAGCGCAGTAGGAAGGTAGGGGCTTAGTGCAGTAGAAAGCTAGGAATATAGCGCAATAATCTGATCGATACATATTTCCTACTGCGCCGTCTTCTCTTTCTCTTTGCCAAACGATAGTGATATTGCGTATCATCTTCTACCGAGATGGCACCATCGCCCTTCCACGGGATTTTCTCCGCATTTCAAACCGCACAAATAGCGGAAGCGGAGTCAGCGCAGCAGCAGACACCCGCGATGCCCACCACAAAGGGGGTCGGCCAGATCGCTGTGGATATTTACGAAGTTGATGATTACTACATTATCCGTGCACCGATCGCCGGCGTGCGCCTTAGTGATCTCGATATAGAAGTGGATGACCGTACACTCACGATTCGCGGGTCGCGACGCCAAGGTGAGGAATTACCGGAAAACCGCTACTACCTTCAGGAATGCTACTGGGGAGAATTCAAACGCACCGTGACACTGCCGACGGTAATCGACCCAAGGAAGGTGAAGGCAACCTTTAGTAAAGACTCCATCCTGAAAATCCTCATACCGAAAGAGGAGAAGATTAAGATTGTGAGGATCAGTGAGGTGTAGCCTATCTCCTCTTTCCCTTTCTTACTTTCATCGCACGCGAGCGCACACTCGGCTTCTTCGAGATCGATCCGCGGGACTTGAGCTTTTGTGCGACCTCTTTCTCCATTTGTTTCAAAGCAGTATAGACATCCTCCCCACCCATGATGTGCCAGTCCGCCTTGCGTAGAAGGGAACCAAACTCCTTCAAGTGCTTGCGCGCCTCGAGGCGCTGCTCGGATGTGAGTGTCTTCGCATCCAGCACGCTCCAGAGCTGTACCTGAAGCACATAGAGGGTCTGGACCTTCGACAGAGCGGATTCGGCTTTGGACATAGG
>CALRCM010000056.1 GCA_943354555.1 Candidatus Peribacteria bacterium
TCAAAGATACTTTGGATAGAAGCATCGAGACACTGCGTAAACTCCTCCTCCGACTGATCTGCACGCAGTCCTCCTACAAGTGCCCGTGAGAAGCTCGCAGTGATGCCGAGGTTTTCTGCAAGCTTCGCATTTGCTTGCTCTAGGGAATAGCCGCCAGAGAGCGCTACCACGCGTAGCACGCGTGGATGTGCGACAAGATCACTGTAGAAACCAGAAACTTCAGGAAGTGTAAGCTTGAGCATGACGTGGACCCCTTCGGGGAGCGCATCCAATCGAGCAAGGATGGAGCGCTTGAGAAGATCCTCGCATGCAGCCTTATCGGGAGATTTGATATTCACCTCAGGCTCAAGAATAGGCATCAGACCAGCCTCTAAGATCACCTCTCCTACGGCAAACTGCTGATCCACGACCGCATCGATCCCTTGTGGGTGTGCGGATTGAATCACTGATCGCATCTTGGTACCAAAGACGCTGTGATCCACGGCACTGCGCAGGAGATCTCCTAAGCGCTTCATAGGCTTCATAAGCTGCACACCATCAGCCTCTTCAAGAAGGCCTTCATCAACCTTTAAAAAAGGGACGATGTTTTTGCGCTCCCAAAGATACGTGGCAGTGGGCACTCCGTCGATGGAGCCGAGCATCGTGCGCTCAAAGAGGATTGCGCCACTGATGCGATGATCGAAAGCACGATTGACAATGATGCGCGCGCGCATGGCGTGCATAAGCTCAAACATCTTTTCTTGGTCACCTCCCCATGCGCCTTCGCCTACTCCATAGGCCGCAAGCGCCTTCGGGGTGCTTCCTCCGCTCTGATCCAGCGCAGCAATGAATCCTGAGCCTTTGATGCGAGCAGCGGCAGCGCTTCGTTCCATATGGGAGAAGGATACATTGCCAGAAACGCAGAAACCAGCCGCACCTCTGCAAAGGTGTGACATATATGTATTGGAAATTATATACCATTATACCGCCCTGCTACTTCCATCGTTACCTTACGAAAGATCTTAAGAGGATCCTGATGAGCATGCCAGCATGACTGAAAATCAGCACAAACCTCTGCAGCTCTTCGATGAGATTCCATAGTGGTTTCAGCAACAATATCGCTCGGAATTTCATTTGCCTCACAAGCAATATGACAGTCCGCCAATCCTTCGTGCACGGTCACAACAACCTTTGTATCCTGGCCGGAATCGATGCGGTTCACCATGGTCTGTAATTATCTCTTTTTAACCTTGGAATGCAAGAGCAGCACGCCAGTACCCTTCGACAATGCTCAGGGCAGGTGCGGTGCGGCTACTGTTATCCCCTCCTATTCACCACCACCTGCTGCCCGATGGCGAACACTGTCGATACTGCCCAATAGAGAGAAACCGCAGCAGGGAACTTAAAGGCAAAGAAGCCGATCATAAAGGGCAGAACATAGAGCATCATCTTCTGCTGCATATCCTGCTGACTCATGGGCTTCTTTTCCTTCGGCTTGGAGATATCCACAATCTCCTTAGCCTTCTTTTTCTTCTCGGCAATGGCAAACGTCAGCTTCATCTGAAAGAACTGCAGCGCGACAAGCATGGGAGGGAACAAGTAGATACTCGGCATCAGAAGATCCATGCCGAAAAACCACGTGCCGAATGTCCAAGGAAGATTCTGATACGGGGCATACAGCAAATGTGTGGATAACCCCAGATGCGATCCGTCGCGTACCGCATAGAAAAGACCGATCAGAATCGGGAACTGTATGAAGATCGGCAAGCATGACTGGAACGGATTGATCTTGTGCTCCTTCCAGAGTTTCATGGTTTCCTCGTTTACCTTCTGTGCGTTACCGGGGTAGCGTTTGCGAATCTCATCGATCTTTGGCTGCAACGCCTGGAGCTTTTTTTGTCCTTCAAGACCATGTTGTGTAGGAATAAAGAGCAAAAGCTTGATAACAACGGTAAGAATGATGATGGCAACAGCAAGGCTATGACCCGGTGCTACTGATGCGATAAAGACGAGGAGATTGAGCAGCGGCTTGCTCACGAAAGCGCGGAAGACATTCGTCATCCATCCTGCGGGGTAGACCGTGAATGATGTCTCAAGCACTGCTCCTGTTTCCGTTGCGGGTTGTGATGGAAGTGTAAGGATTACAATATAATTTCCCGTGCGACTGAAGGCAGTGTACTTCCATGGACCCAGATCAATGGTTCCCTCTTTGCCAGGAGCAACATCCGCAATCACTTCGCAAGGAATGGATGTTTCTTTTGTCGAAAGCAAAGTTGATGGATCCTTGGTTACATCGCTTTCTCCAAAATGTACATCGACCGGTGCCTGCGGGCAGCGCGAAGGGATGCGGAGTGGATGCTCTGTAGCATTGCGCAGAAGGAGTACTGGATGATGACCGCTCTTCACTGTCGCATCCTGCGCACGCAGCATAATAGATGTTTGCATCTGACCGTCTGCAGAAGGCTTCGGGAAGTACATGCGTTGAATGAACTGCATGCCGAGATACACGATGGCGAAGATCAGGAGAAGATCTGCAAACTTGCGAGTTTTGGGTACGGGCATCAGCGTGGGAGAAGCGAAAGAAAACGTCGCGCATCATCCTGAAGCGCGGGAAAGTCACAGGTGAGACTACTGGAGCGCGGACTCACTAACAATTGCGCGGAGGAGTTTGTTTTGGGCATATCGGCAACGACGAGTCGGAATGCCTCTCTACAACGCCTGCGCATACGATTGCGCTTCACTGCGGATTTGTCCAACTTGGTGGAAGCGAGCATGCCTATAAAGAGGCCACGCTGCGTCTCTGTTCTGGGCGCACCGTGTGTCCATCGGATAAGCATGTGTTTGCCGCGCCAAACATTGCCTTGTCGGATAAGACGGTCACAGACTTTACGGCCGGAGAGACGGAGGAGAGACACGGCAAAAGTATGAAGGAATGCGCCCTTACAGCAAATCCACTATCCGGATCTTTAGAACTTCTGGCGCACGCCATCTCTATGCCCTCCTCTTAGTCCCCTTCGACCCTTTTCGCCGCGCATTTGCCCTGCGATCATGTCGCGCCGATCCTGAAGAAGCAATCGTACAGAATCATCCGGAGATTCCTCGGCATCACTATCCTCTGTCTGCTGAGGAGCGAGATTCGCAAGGGCAATAAGAAGCTGCTGACGCTCTGCTGGTGAAACCTCACCCATGTTATATCTACCATTGACCTTCGAAATTGCCTCAAGACGAATGTCATTCTTTTCCTCTGCATCGGCACAGCCTTCAGCGACGTCAATGATCGTATCGATAAATAATCCACGAATACTCTTTGGGACATTGGCAGAAACCTGTTTGTCGATCCACGCATACATTTTCTGTGGATCATGCTCACGGTGAGCAGGATGAAACCGAAAGTTGGGGGTGTGCATAGATATATTATATCATATTTTTAATATATTGCAAGCTCCTTCGCAATGCTGCAAATAGTCAGTATGATGCCATCGTGACACAGTTATCCGCAGACCAAGTCCGGCATATCGCCAAGCTCGCAAGGCTCCAGATCAGCGATAGCGAGGTGGAAACCTACGCCAAAAACCTCACGGCGATTCTGGGCTACATCGACCAGCTGCAGGAAGTGGATACCTCTGGAGTGGAACCGACGGCGCAGGTGACGGGTACGACAAACATGCTTCGCAGTGACGAGATTTGTACTGAAAAGATTCCACCAGAATCTCTGCTGGGATGCAGTGCTCTTCCGATCAACGACGACCAAATTGAGACGCCTTCCGCACACGGCTAATGCTGCATACGCTCACCATCACACAGGCCCACGCGAAACTAAAGAAGAAAGACATTTCTTCGGAGGAATTGGTACGTGCATGCATCGATCGCACGGAAGCAGTCGACAAATCTATCAATGCAATTGTTCATCGAAGTTTTGACCGAGCCCTTCTTGAAGCCAAAAAGATTGATGAGCAGGGCGTGACTAGTCACCCGCTTTGCGGCATTCCCTACTTCGCCAAAGATGTGTACTGCGAAGAGGGGGTCCCGACGACTGCCTGTAGTAATATTCTGCGCAATAAAAACTATTGTCCGCCCTTTGATTCCACGACAACAAAACGTCTTAAGGCAGCCGGTGCGATCTCGCTCGGCAAAACCAACACCGATGAATTCACCATGGGAGCCTCCACAGAAACCTCCTGCTACGGAGTGACGCGTAACCCATGGGACACGACGAGAGTCGCCGGAGGCTCCTCCGGAGGCTCTGCAGCAGCCGTAGCTGCCGATGAAGCCTTCTTTGCCCTTGCAACCGATACAGGAGGCTCCATACGTCAGCCTGCGGGGTACTGCGGTATGACCGGCATCCGCCCCACCTATGGCCGCACCAGCCGCTACGGAGTAATGAGTATGGCCAGCTCGCTCGATACCATCGGACCGATCTGCAAAAATATCGAAGATCTGGCGATTGTCTTACAGGCGATTGCTGGAAAAGACACGATGGATGGAACCACATCCGATACTGCAGTACCGGATTACCATGCCACGCTGAAAAATGGTGTGAAGGGCATGAAAATCGGACTGCCAAAGGAGTACTTCATCGATGGGATGAATAGTGAAGTGGAAGGAGCTGTGCGCGAGGCTGCAAAAGCGCTTGTGAGTCTCGGTGCGACCATGCATGAAATTTCTTTGCCCCACACGAAGTACGCGACACCCTGCTACTACGTGCTTTGCCCCTGCGAAGTGAGCAGCAACATGGCTCGGTATGATGGTGTGCGCTACGGACACACTGTGGAGAATCCTGCAGATCTTCTCGATTACTACGTCCGCGTCCGCAGTGAAGGCTTTGGCCCTGAGGTAAAGCGCCGCATCATGATCGGCACCTACGCGCTTTCCGCAGGCTACTTCGATGCCTATTACCGGCAAGCGCAAAAGATCCGCACGCTCATCAAGCAGGACTTCATGGAGGCCTACAAAAAAGTCGACGTGATCATCTCTCCGGTTTCACCCACTCCAGCATTCAAAGTCGGCGCGCATGAAAACGACCCTGTGGCGATGTATCTCGAAGATGTATTTCTCGACGGACAAGTGATGGCAGGGATTCCGGCGCTTTCGGTGAACTGCGGTTTTTCAAACGATCAATTGCCGATCGGTCTGCAGATCATGGGACCACAATGGGGCGAGGAGACGGTCCTGCGTGCTGCGTATGCCTATGAGCAGGCGACGGAGTGGCACAAACAAAAACCATCACTGTAATGGCAACGGCTTGCCGGCCGTAGTCCGCCTGAGGCGGACGAAGGCTGGAGTGGCATAAGAAAAAACCCAACTTGTAATACTTACTCGTCGACTGAACGAAACCTACGTGGAATTTTTGGCTTCCAGTCTTCTGGCAAAACATCCATAGCGTCGGCAGTATTTGCAGTGGGCTGCAGGCCGATCTCCAGACGCAAAGCATTGCGTGCATTGGTAATATTTGTACCTGGTGCAATTGCAGCATTTACTCTCTGGCAAACTCTAATGATTCCTCTGAGTTGAGATAATGGCACACGACCTTCTTCGTTCTTTTCAGCCAATGCTGCAATCGCTGTTTTTGCATCAAGAACAATCCATGCAAATTCCGGAGCTCGTACGTTTCCATGCAATTCTGCAACGGCAAGTTCGAGATCAAATTGTGCTTCGGACATAAAAATATGTGAAGGAAATTATAGTTATTTTAACAGGTATTTATGGAAATGCAAGATTCACAAAAGAAAAGCCCACTGTTTCCAGTGGGCTTGGTTGCTGACAGGCTTGTCAGCAGGTTACAGCTACTTGCCGCTGATCCGTGGAAGGAAGAATTCATCGAGATAACCCTGAAATTCTTCCAAGGGATGACAGCATTTACTCCAGTAACTGCCGGACTTCCCTTCCATGAAAGCATCGAACTCCAACCAAAGCTTCTCGCCCGCATAGAGAAAGATGAGCTTCTCCAATTGGTTTTGATGCAAACAACCAGCTTTTGTTGTGCTGCTCTGCAATCCAAGATCGCAACTACAACGAAAGGTGCCGTTGACAATGCGTTGCGTCATCTCAATACACATGGACAGGTAGGTAATCTGATTCATCATGATCTCCGTGGTAATGAGGGTTGGGAATCTGCAAACACATCATTTTTCAATCAACATAAGCGGCAAGCGATGCTGTAAATGATCGAAGCAACTGACTAATTGCCAATTGCAAATATTATTGTATTGATATAAATTTAGTTGTCAGAATTATTTCAAATATATTTAGTAAAACCTCTTATAATAGCTATTAGAATCATTTTAAAATCTTCATTTTGTTGAAAATTTTCTAACAACATGTAGACTATTCTCGTGATTGAGAAAGTTCTCATGCAGCTTGGCCTGAAT
>CALRCM010000057.1 GCA_943354555.1 Candidatus Peribacteria bacterium
AGCCTCTCCTTTCTTTTGTCTGCCCGACAAAAGAAAGGAGTCCTTCGACAGCGCTCAGGACAGGCTCCGAAAAGCGCACCCGCCTTCTTTCCGCTGAGGCGGAACTGCGGACGGGCAGGCCGCGCGCCACACCCCGGAGCCTGTAGTGAGCTTGTCGAACTACCCGGCCCTGTGTCTCGCTGGAAACGCCTCCAAGGCTTCGGCGTTTCCATCTCGACAGCGCTGCGGCGCAGAGCAGGGCCTTCCTCTTCACCCCCTCCTTCGTCAGGCTCAGGACAAGCTGTGGCGCGCGGAATCCCACCCAGCTACAGATCTCCATTTCCAACGAGTTCTATAGATCAGGTTGATTGAGCGTCTGATGTAGGAGTGCGGATGGGAGCAGTGTTGTACACGGGTGAAATGCCCGCTGACCATTTCTGTTCTTCAGTTCCTGCGCGATTGCCCGGAGAGGAACTTCCACTTTGTCGGTGTTGAAGAGCGAGAATTCCTCCGCTTTGTATAGGGTAGAGCACAGTCGGGTATCCGTGATAGGAAAACCGAATATCTGTGCGTAAAGAGGAAGACGTACTTCATCGTTGGAGAGAGTGGGGATACGATGTTTTGCGTACTGCACCAGAAATCTCTTCGGTAGACACATCCCTGGCGCGAAGCAGCACAGCGGGTTTTTCGTATATCCGTAATGCCTGCGCACATGCTTCAGCAGGGCGAGGTATTCCTCCCGCTTGGTTTCTTTTGTCGTCCAGTTCCAACGCCGCCCCACTTCGGCAATCTTCTGCACTCCACTGAGGCCCAAAGACCCTTTCGGAACATGGCGGTAGAGATCGTCGATTGGAGATGTCAGCAGGAGATCCCATTCGATGACATGGAGCATATCGAAGTCGAGTAGAGAGCCAACCTCTCTGAACCAGGATCGGATCGCGAGATCTCCATTTTTCCAGTGCCAATACGCATCGCGTTTGGCTGGGCAGTAGATCGAAATACAGAGATTCTTGAGTTGGCGTTTCGCATTCGCCAAAAAGGCACGGGAGCCTCCGCAGAGACCGTAGATGGGTATGGAGCTGTTGAGATTCTGTAGCATCTCCAATCGCTGCTTACATACGTCGAGATCTTGATGGAACCGGAAGAGAATAATGCGTTTCATGGTCGGCATAGGGGGTTACTGAGACATAGATTTAAAGAGTGCCTGATAAGCAGAGGCTTCACGGGCAGGCGCAAATTCTTCATCAATGATATTTTTCGCATTTTGGATCAACGTATTACGGAGATTGCCATCTTCTAGGAGCATCATTGCGTTTGTAAGAAAGTCATCAGGGGAATCGAAAAGTAACCCAGTTTTCCTGTGCTGAATAACGGCACGGTTTCCCGGGATATCGCGCGCGAGCACGGGGGCACCGAGGGCCATCGCTTCCAGTAGGCTATTGGGACTGCTTTCGCTTTTTGATGTGTTTAAGACAGCTTGCGCCTCACGCATCAGTGCCCAGAGATCGGCTTGAGGGAGTGTGTCTATCAGCAGTACGCCCGGAAATTCTTGCGCCTTTGTAAGCATGGATTTTGCATAGGCGGGATCGCGCTTTGCTCCGACGATCAGGAGGTGAATCCGTGGGTCGCGCATATGCCACTGTGCGATTATGGAACCAAGAAAGAGCGGATCTTTCACCCCCCGTAGTCCTGCCGGAAGCAGATAGATGATGGCATCTTTCGGTATGGTAGCGATGGATGCTTTGGAAAATTGCGAGGGGGAGACCTCTACTGACTGCGGGATGCAATGGAGCTTCGGACGAAGGTGTGGCCAGAGATTGCCGGCGCGATCGAGAAAATCTTCATTGAAGCATACGAGTGCGTAGGCTTTTTCTACTGCCTGAGTCATCACGTTCATTTTTGACTGTTCAGAGACGAGTTCGTTGAGATCTGTTCCTCCGAAGACGATCACCGTTGGTATCTTTAGGTGTCGCAGAAATCTCCCTGCTCCGTAAGCGTGCACACCGAGCGCAGTATCGCAGCATTCTTCATCTGAGATCTTTGTAATGGCGCTTTCTTCAAGATCCTCAATCGCATGGAACACCAGTTCGTGGCCGGCCTTTTGAAGATGCTTTGCAATACGAGCAAGTGTTGTAGCATTTCCTGTTGCCTGTGTACTGAGACCGAGAAGAAGAATTTTCATCTTAGAGTTCGCTATACGAGCAGAGTGTGATGCCGCGCTGCAGGAGGAGTGCAGGAAGTGCGGGATCCAGAAGCATATTTCTCTCGGTTTCCCTTTGCGGATCTTTGCTAAAGTCATCGGCGTTTGGGTCGCATGCGCCGGGATGTACCATGAGCTCCGTCGTTCCTTCGGGCAGCGCGCAGAGCAGGTGGCGGAATTTGCGAGCATTGGCTTCTCCCACAAGTGCCATGCCGCGGAAATGGTCCGTAGTACGAAGGTCGTGACTGTCGAAGATTTCTCTGGCGCTCTTTGCCTGTGCGGAGATCATGTGGATCCACGCTGTACGTTCTTCGGAAAGTTCCCATGGCAGCCGCTCCAAAGATTCGCAGGGCACGCGGACATTGGCTATGCCATAGCGACTGAGTATAGGGGCGAGCAGTGGAGCGACTACCGGATGCACATGTAGATGATGATGACTGTCGACATGTGTCGGTTGGCCGTAGTGATCCAAAAACCACTCGAGCTGTGCACGGAGCTCCCGCTCCAGATGCTCGGGATCGATGGCGTTTTCGTCGAGAGCTTTTCGTGTTCGCTCTTTACCCATGAGAAAACCGCTTGGAGCGAGAAGGGTTGTTATATCCCGTTCGTTTGTGAGCGCAGCTCCTTCCGAAAGATTGATATGCAGGCCGATACCGATATCTCTTTCTTTGCAGTGTCGTACTGCCGCATCACTGTTTGCCATATTGGGCATAAGGGTTGCGCAGCGCACGATACCTGCGTCCATACAGGCGAAGATCCCGTGGGTTCTGGGAGCAGAGATGCCGAGGTCGTCAGCGTTGATGATGAGGCGGCGCACCGTTCTATTGTAAAGACGCGCCCGAGGCGCGTCTGTACGTTTTTCTTAGGGAAATGATTTATGCGGCTAGTTCTACCGGAGCCTGCTCTTCGTCAAAGGAATCATCATTGGCCAACGAGTGGCGCATGGCACGCAGAGCTTCTACGCGCTCAGTTGTTGTGAATGACGGAGATACCTCCGGAAGAGGCTTGCGCATCACATTGCGGTAGAGAGCAGCAAGCTCCTGCATTTCTCTGGCTACGTCTTCTCTTTCACGACTCTCAGCAGAAACGAAGTGATCGATAACGTCTACTAGGGATCCGGATTCGTGTTGTGACATACAAGCGGGGGAAGTAGATGAATGTGCGCCTATTTTCATCACAAACATGACAAAGAGAAGTGCGAGGAAAAATGAAGAGAGGCGTGAAAGGATTTTTTGTAATATGGAGCGGAAAAACCAGGGACAGTGATGTGGTGGAAACTGCGAAGATAATTGCGTAGCATGACTGTTTGTGTGCAGAAAATAGAGGAGGATTTTTTCGTTGCTGCCCGGGCGTGCTGTCTCTATCGTATTTCCCATGGGCGGCTAGCTCAGATGGTTAGAGCGTTCGATTCACATTCGAAAGGTCACAGGTTCGATTCCTGTGCCGCCCACCACATTCTTGAGATATATGTATTACGTCTATGTTATTCGCAATCCCAAAGGGATTCTTTATAAGGGGTTTACAGATAATGTAACCCACCGAGTGCTTCAGCATAATGCAGATGACGGTTTTTTCTCGTACACAAAAAATAGAGGTCCATGGAAACTGGTTTACTCTGAATCATTTCAAACAACAGTAGAGGCTTTGCAGAGAGAAAAATTCTTTAAAACAGGAAAAGGAAGAGAATTCTTAAAATTGACCATTGGACGATTATCAGCCTAGGCTGATGGTTAGAGCGTGCGATTCACATTCGCAAGGTCACTGGTTCGATCCCAGTATCGTCCACCATGATATTGACAAAATTATATTACATGATATAATATCTTCATATGTCACACTCCTCACCCAATGGCCCGAAGAATCCTATCGATGCTGTCCTCGGTCAGTATACCGATGCCGCTGATCATGATCGCGATCACCGATTTGAAACAACGAATATTGAGGCCCTGCCTTCTACGGGTGATGCGGCCCTAGTTATTGCGCGGCAGAAGCATGTGCGCAGTGCTCTCTATCCCAATTTGGGCTCTTCAGGGAATCGGATGACCAATGATGACTCTGCTGCAACCGAACTGCAGGATAAATAAGCACATTATCCTTCATTCCAGTACCATACTTATATGAGTATTTCTGCAGATCGCATTCTTTTTTCTGACGATCACCTTCTCGCTGTTTCCAAGCGTGCAGGGGAGCTGACGGTGCGGGGCAAGGGCGTGGTAGGAAAACTCCCTCTCTACGATTTTCTGCATGAGGAGTACCCCGGACTCCGCGTCTTACACCGGCTGGATTTCGATACATCCGGCATCGTGGTTTTTGCGCGGTCCAAGTCCGCATGTGATGCGGTGCTTGCTTCAGGATTTGCCGGATGGAAGAAGGTGTATAGAGCGATTGTTGCTGGCGTGATCGACAGGGAAAGGGGAGTGATACGTGCACCGCTTCCTGCGCGCAGCATCAAAGAAAAAAAGGCGGAGAACCTTGTGCCTGCAGTGACAAATTTTACGGTGCTCGAAAGATTTGTTGGCGCGACATACATCGAGTGCAATATTGAAACGGGCAGACATCATCAGATCCGCAGGCACTTCAAGGCCATCGGGCATCCGCTCGCACTCGATACGCTGTATGGGGAGCAGAAATTCAATTACACGTTTACGCGGGCAACGGGTTTCCACCGATTTTTTCTGCATGCTGCGTCCCTTGATCTTCCGCATCCGATCACCGGAGAGAACATCCACATAGACGCTCCGCTACCGAAGACGTTTGAGCAGGCCCTGAAGCGTCTGAAACCGGCACGATGAAAAAGCTGACAGCAGGCTGCTATCAGCTGTACGCTACGGACATGCGCGTTCTCTCGGGCATGCAACCCTCCGGCCATGGTTCGACAAGCTCACCATGACAAACTACTCTTCATTACAATGAGAGTTCTCTCTGGAATGCAACCATCGGGACAATTGCATATAGGAAACTACTTTGGGTCCATGCGTCCGAACCTCGAATGGCAGGACAAAGCCGAGCAGGCATTTTACTTTGTTGCTGATCTTCATGCTCTCACGACCGTGCAGGACAAGGACGTGCTTCGCAAAGCGCGCATTGATATTATTCTTGATTATCTTGCATGCGGATTCGATCCGGCCAAGGCCATCATGTTCTATCAGTCGCACATACCTGAACACGCAGAGCTCATGTGGATTCTCTCATCACTTATGCCGATGGGGCTACTTGAGCGGGCAGTGAGCTACAAAGACAAGCTGAGCAAAGGAATTTCGCCCACGGTCGGTTTGTTTACCTACCCTGTACTCATGGCGGCAGATATCCTGATGTACGACGCTAATATCGTTCCTGTAGGAAAGGACCAGAAGCAGCATGTGGAGTTTGCGCGCGATATAGCGATCAAGTTCAACAACGTTTATGGAGATATCCTCGTTATTCCCGAGCCACAGATCCGCGAAGATGTTGCCGTGGTTCCAGGCACAAATGGTCAAAAGATGAGCAAGAGTTACGGCAATACGATCCCGCTTTTTGGCTCAGAATCTGAAATAAAAAAAGCGATTATGGGAATCGAAACGGATTCCAAAGGCATGAATGATCCCAAGGATCCTGATACCTGCACGGTGTACAAGATCCACAAATTATTTCTCTCTGAGGATGAAGCAACAATATTGGCTGCCGAGTATAACAATGGTCTCCCGTACGGAGAGGCAAAAAAGAAACTCATGCAGACCTATATGGACTACTTCCATTCGATGCGCCAAAAGCGTGAGAAGCTGACAGAGGCAAATGCGAAGGAAGTGACAGATGCAGGAGCAAAGCGGGCTAAGTCCCTTGCCGTAGGGACGATGGCCAAAGTGCGGGCGGCAGTGGGATTATTGTGAGTGGGTTCGTTGAGTTTGTTGAGTTTGTTAGGTTTGTTGGGTTTGTAGGGTTTATGGAGTTTGTAGGGTTTACTAAGGAACCCAACGAACCCCATAAACTCAATGAACCTCATAAACCCATAGCGCCACCCTCTACAAAATCCCAGTCAAATCTGCTATAATAATGAGATTTCCCCAACACCCACATGGAACGCTCATCTTCACGCGCAGTCACCGCCCTCCTCATTGCCATCATCTCCGTGCCACTCTCTTCCCAAGCGATCTTTCGGTCGCAGGATGATGACGGTACCAAGTT
>CALRCM010000058.1 GCA_943354555.1 Candidatus Peribacteria bacterium
CGCTTGCCGACATTGCGCTTCGTGAGCTCTCCGAAGAGTTTTCCACCCTCTTCATCGAAGACGATCTGTACGACGGGGATGTTCGTGATGGGATCAAGGGTGACCGTTGCCGAGCGGAAGTGCTTGCCGTCGAGCGATGTATCTTTCCAGCCGGTGGGCTCGAGAGAGAAGAAGATGGAGCGAATACTCAGAGCTTCTTCCACCTTGCGTACATTTCCGCTTCTGAGATTTTCAAGGATAGCGGTTGCTCGTGCTCCATCGCTATCCGAGGCAATGATGAGCTCTTCATAAGCAGCTTGATCACTCAGTGTGCGTGGAGCGCTTTCTGTGCGAATGATGTGATAGCCAAATTGTGTCTCCACAGGCTCACTCACTGTTCCTGGTTTCTGGCTGAAGGCTGCTTGCTCAAAAGCCGGGAGCATTGTTCCGCGGGAAATGGGGTCGATACGTCCTCCGTTCGCTGCAGATTCTCCGTCGGACGAGGTCTTGGCTAATTGCTCGAAGCTTCCGCCTTCCGTTATCTTCTTACGCAGCTCCCGTGCGCGGAGGAGAGCTTCTTCTTTCGTGCGTGTGACGGAGATTTTGGCTTGCATTGAACCTTTGTAGGCAACGAGGATGTGGCTGACATTCACCTCTTCTTTT
The DNA here is from genome assembly GCA_943354555.1 of Candidatus Peribacteria bacterium. GTDB lineage: Bacteria > Patescibacteriota > Gracilibacteria > Peribacterales > Peribacteraceae > 2-12-FULL-55-11. The sequence goes on from CALRCM010000058.1 coordinate 643, forward strand.
CCGGGGGAGTACGAGCGCAGGAACAAAATGCGGCTCGATCCGTCATCCATAGTCACAGACTTGAGTTCGCCGGACTTCATACTCCGTAGCGCGCCGGTGACACGTGGCGATGTTGCCCCTGCCAAGTCAGTCTTCTCGTGTGTTTTGTATGTCACGTCTTTTTCCTCTTTCTGCAGAATGCTGAAGGCCATTGGAGCTTCATTCACCGTTCGCCCCGTTTGGGTCTTTGGCTTCGTAAGTTCGCTCAGGAAAATACCACTGACTTGCCTTTCGGTCGGATTGCCCTGCTCGTCTTGGGACGGCACAGCGATCGTTCCTTCGCGGCGCAGCACGCCCGAGAGGGGAGTTCTCGACCAGAGATCTTCTAGTCCTTTTGGGAGAGTATCTCTGAAAAATGTCTGTTCTTCGAATGAGAGGACACCAAGCTTCGCATTCATATCCTGAGCTAGTTCCACCAGTGTCAGGCCGCTTTCCGAAAGCCTGCGCTGCGCTTCACTGACAGATTTCTCCACTCCCTTGCGGTACCCGGCGGTGACCTCGGTAAATTCCTCTTTGAATTCCAACTTGATCGTCTTGCCTACTGTAGCAATACACTTCTGCGTATCGACGACACCTGGGCACTCCACCAGAAGGTGTTTTTCATCACCGATCACCGAAGGAGTGATGGTTGCCTCGCTGACACCGAGGCTGTTGATGCGGCGCTCGAGGACTGTGCGAATGGCTTCAAGGACGTTGCGTTGCTGTTCGTCGAGTGCCGCGATCTGGATCTCAAGGCTGGTGATCGTTTCCACGGATGCACCTTGTGATTTTTTCTGGTCAATTTGCTGCTGGAGCGCTATGCGCTGATCGAGCATTTCCTGCTCGGAGATGCGGAAATCCAGCTGCGTTCCTCCGGCGAGATCCAAACCAAAGTGAATACTTGGATGGTTCAGTAGGGGGATGGAGCTGCGCATGGACTGTGGCAATGCGATGACGGCGGCAAGCACAGCAATGATGCCGGTAATGACCGGCCAAACGATGGAGCGATTTTTTGCCATGATTACGGGAGGGGGGTGAATGTGACATGAAGGCCCACATTGACATCATCGGCGAATACCCTGGCGAGTTCACTGCTGGGAATGCCGGTGATGATGATGTCGTCTTTGAGCTCTGCCGTATCCACTTGCAGTTTAGCGATGAGCCTCCCACGGACGAAGAGACCGATTTGCTTTCCTACGTTCTGCTTGAAGACCTTCCGCATGAGTTCGCGTCCTTCTTCCGTAAACTGCAGTGAGATCCTTCCGCGGTTATCGGGCTCCTCAGTGGCGAGAACCCATTCCAGATGTTCCTCGGAAACTCCAGTGTCGATGAAGCCTCCATGCGCTTCTACTTCTAGTTGTGGGGTTTCCCCCGGCTTTACTGCACGCATGATACTGAGCTTGAATGGCTCGATCAGATCTTCGCGAAGAAGATCCGCTGCTGCCTGCGTCTCTATCTTGAAGGAAAGCTCCGGACCACCGGATGTCTGCGTGACATCGAGATTACGCACTTCTTCACCCATACTCTGAAGCCTGCGTTCGACGATGCGGGTGACTGCGAGTGAGAGCTCTGTAAGACGTCCTGTATCCGTCGTATTAAAACTGAGTTGATACCGTGCTTCCACTGCACGGCCACATGCAGCGAGGAGCACGCAGATGGACAGGCCGGCGAGAACAGTACGGCGCATACGGGAAGAGTGTAGACGAAAATGAAGAATTAGGAATTAGGAATTAGGAATTATGGTCGGTTCTTTGAGGTGTTCCCAGTCTTTTGTCAACTTCTCTGTACAAGTATCGTTGCCTTGCGCAGCATTTTTCCCCGAAGATCTGTGCCATTGATGTGACAACCGTCATCACAGATGCAGTCAGAGAGGTCACAATTCGCGATAGTACAGTTGTCGAACAGTACGACGTTTTCCAGAGTGGCATTGTGTACGGTGCAGTTCTTTCCCATCACCACACTGCCGAGCACAGAGCTTCCTTCCATGTACGAGCCCTCCCCTGTCATCACGTTATTGCCTACGATCGCTTTGGTTGCAGCAAGATACGCATCGAAGGAACCGATGTCGAACCATGGTTCACGAAAGATAAAAGCCTCCACGCGTATATTTTTTTGTAAGAGTTCTTCAAAAATTCCTCCGACGTTGTCTGGACAGCGTTTCGCGTATTCTTGAAGAATGGGAAGCGTGGAGCGGGGTAGGATGGAACATCCGGTAGAGACGAGGGTGGATTTTGGGTTATGGGGTTTTTCTTCGAATGCACTGACAGATCTTCCATCAATATCGAGAATTACTGTTCCAAATTGCTTCGCACGTTCAAGATCAGCAATATCGTGTGCGGCAAGGAGAGAGATGCCTTCGTTATAGTTTTCGATAAAGGACGAGAGAGAAAAGCCAATATAGTTATCTCCCGTGAGGAGCAGGACATCCTCATCGATCTTTGCATCGGTGATCCACTGGGCTACTGCGCCGAGGGCGCCGAGTTTGTGATCGTCGGCGCGGGTGTCTTCGATGAGGATTGCTAGTTGCTCATTCCGGGTTGCTGATTGCCATTCATGAAATGCGTCTGCAAATACAGCATTCGTACTTACAGTTATCGGTATGCCCTTTGGAATTTTCTCGACAAGATGTGTGAGGATGGGTTTTCCTGCAACTGGTAGCAGTGGCTTCGGACGGGACTCCGTGAGTGGCCAGAGGCGGGTAGCGAATCCGCCGGCGAGAATGAAGGCATGCACGCAGCTAGAATACGCGAATACGCGAGTACGGGAATACGCGGAAGTATATATTCCTCGGTTTCGCGTATTCGAATATTCGTGTATTCCCGTATTCGATTCACCGTACAAACCATCCCAACCATCCCCCTTTCGGTCGCACCACGGTTACAGGAATGCCCTCCAGAGACTCCACCGTTTCATCACGTTCCACAATGCCGAACACGGAAGGGAGAACGATGTAGGTAATGCCGTGGTTGCGGCAGGCGGAGAGGAGATTGAGCGACTGCTCCATGTCGCTGCACTGGATAAGGTGGGAAATATTCTTCTTTGCTAATACCTCTTCGAGTTTGTTGAGCTTGCCGAGGACGGGAACGCCTGCAATGTCTTTGTCGCTTACTCCGCGTCCATCGAGAATAGCGACGGGTTTCAAGGGATTACGGGAGGCATTGAGCGTAGCGACGAGTGCGCGTGACTCCCGTGTGACGCCTACAATGAGTGTTGGGAATGCTGGCGGATCACGGCGCAGTACCGCGCGTAGGATCCATTGAAATAGAACATGCCATGCGAGGAGTCCCAAAGCGCTTAAGACAAATGCATAGGCGAGCAGCAACCTACTGAAGAAGGATTCGAATAGGAAATAGTAACCCAGAGTGAATAGCGCTGTGCCCACGAGACAGCTGTAGGCGATGTACGCTGCATTGCGCAGTGTCGCCTGCGAACGTGCTAATGCAAATGTCCGTGTTGTTCCGAGGACAGCGATCGTTACTGGCGCTGCAAGTGCGCTACAGAGGATGTATTTTCCGAATGAAACATCCGTTGAAAGAATAGGCCCGACGCGCAGGAAATACGCAACTGCATAGCACGCGGTGAAAACGAGCAGGTCGGAGAGGAGCCAGAGAGCGAGCAGGAGGCGGTAACGAGACATGGGAGTAGCTTATAGCTTTAGCGAAGGCCGGTCAGCTTTTTGATGGACATCAACGGGCTACGTTCCAATTATACGGCAACTTCGTACTATCCCACGGCACTTCTCCACTCCATGTGTGCAATCCCTGTCCGAGGGTTTTTCCGTTGGGGAATACATAGGTTTCAAACCACCGGAGCTTTGCCGCAATCGAAGCATTGGAGCGGGCACGCTCAGTGAATGCAGAGCGCTGGAAGACGTAGTACGCGAGGGACTCTGAGAAATCCTCAAAGACGTCCCACGAGGCGTAGCCGGTCACAAAGTCCTCCGGCTTCATACCTGCCTTTTGCACATTGCTTGCCGTCCACGAGATGTCGTAAAACTGCACACTCGGGTCATCGTTATACATGATGTCTCCGCCGTCTTTGAATGCGGTTTCACCGGACGATACGCTTCCCTGAAAGCAGCCCAAATCCATCACGTGCCCGAATTCATGGACAAGAAGAGCGCGGAATTCCTCCTCCGGGAGCCCTCCTTTCACAATCATGTTTTCTTTGCCCGCAAGGCCGCGCGGTGCATCGGGCTCGTAGCGGACGTAGAAACTCTTAAGAGCAGCGATACATTTTTCCGGCATCAGGCGAAAGACTTCATCAGCGATGATCTTCTCGCGTTCTCGGATATCGGGCTGGTCGACGATGGGGAGAAGAGAAGATACCTTGCGGGTTGCGGGTTGCGGGTTGATGACGGGTGTTGTAGTTACCTGGGCAACAATGACGTTGCGCGTACTCCTTGGCCGGAGAGCAGTGCGTTTCACGGATGCATAGAGCGGCCGCGAAGTCGGCTTTTTTGCACTGGAAGTGGAGTTGATTTTCCCCTGCCAGAAGCTTCCGATGCTTGCGACTGTGTGGTTTCTTGCTATGCTCGAAGGTGTCGCGTTTGGAGCTACACCAAGGAGTACGGAGCCGATAAGGATGGCGAGGAGTTTTGCTCTCACGTGTGCGCAAATAAGGAGATACTTTATACAATAATATTATTTAAATGTCAAATATGACTCTATCTGATGATCAAGATGGTAAAATAGTTCAAAAGGAGGATTCTCCTGTTGATTCCAGCCCTTCTGTCTATCCCGGGCAGGTGCATACGGTGACGATCGAAAAACTCACTTTTGGAGGTGATGGATTTGCCCGTATCGGCCAATGTGCTGTGTTTATACCCAGTACAATTCCCGGCCAGCAGGTGCAGATCGTTATAACCAAGTTCCGTGGAAATAGTGCTGAGGCCAAGGTGCAGAAGGTCATCCGTAGGGCAAAAGACGAGATCATGCCGCGGTGCCAGCATTTTCATGAATGCGGCGGTTGCCAGTGGCAGAATCTGCCGTATGAGCGGCAGATCGCCTACAAAGAGGATATTGTTCGCGAGACGCTCCTGCATCTCACGCCTGTCGACGAGAGTGTTCGGGCGAATCTTCCCGGACGTGTTCTCAGGATTATTCCAAGCCCGCAGGTGTATCACTACCGAAACAAACTAGAGATGTCCTTCGGATTTTCGGATATGCGCACGGAGGAGTCTGCCGGCAAGCGTATTTATTTTGACGAAGGTCCTACGATCGGATTTCACCAGCCCGGTCAGTGGCAGACCGTACTTCCTATTACCGAGTGTCATCTGTATGACGAACAGATCGGCGCGCTTCTCAGTGACGTGCGCCGCTTCATGACGGAGACGCGATTGCCTGTCCATAACCCAAAGACGCACAAGGGACTTTTGCGGACATTGCTTCTCCGTCGCGGTGTGCATACCGGAGAATCCATGATTGCGTTTACTGTGAAGGGGAGGAAGAAAGAGCTCGAACCGGTGTTTCAGCATTTCATGCGGTTTGCAGGTCGCTCCGGACTGGCATCGCTTCTTGTCATTGAAAACCTCGGCCTCAACGATAAGCCCGAACAGCCAAAGGTGCACTGTCTTGCAGGTAA
>CALRCM010000059.1 GCA_943354555.1 Candidatus Peribacteria bacterium
CAGGGAAACCCCGATGCTGGACGTATTCTCCGTGCTCTCTACCACGCAATGCCTGAAAACACGGAACTCGTTACGCCTGTACGCAGGTCGATGACGCAGCTCAAAAAAGATGTGGTGGCGGATGCACAGTAAAGAGAGTAAAGAGAAAAGAGGAAAGGGGGAATCAGGAGATTTTGTTGATTTCTTTTCTCTTTACTCTTTTCTCTCCTCTCTTTTTTAGTACACTTCTTTCGCTATGGGCCTTCTTACCATCACCGAGCTCAAACCCGGTCGTGCAGTCGTTCTCGACGGCGAGCCGTTTATCGTTGTCTCCTCCCAGTTTGGCCGCAAAAGCCAGAGCAAGGCGAATATGCAGTGCAAGCTCCGTAACTTGAAGAACGGATCAGTGGTCGCCAGAAACTTTCAGGGAAGTGAAACCATCGAGCCTGCGGAAGTCGGCTACCGCCGTGTGCAGTATCTGTACAAGGATGTAACAGGGTATGGATTTATGGATCTCCAAACGTACGATCAATTCTCGCTTTCCGAGGAGATCATTGGTGATGCTGGAAAATATCTTGTAGAAGGCGGGGAAGTGGATGCTTTGGTCTTTGACGAGAAGCCGATCGCTATTGAATTAAAATCCACAGTTGAACTGAAGGTTATTGAAACCTCTCCGGGCGTGCGTGGTGATACGGCAACAGGCGGCAATAAGGCAGCGGTTCTCGAGAGTGGTCTTCAGGTCAACGTTCCGCTATTCATCAACGAAGGGGACAAGCTCAAGATCAACACGGAGACGGGAGCGTATATGAGTAGAGCGGAATAAGTGGTCGATAAGGTGCCGGGATCACGTGAATGTTGACAATATTGTTAATATAAATATTATATCTTTATGTCTAGTTTATATAGTACTCGTTTCAGAAACCAGACTTTTGAGGGGCCGCCTGTTCAATATCACGATCGACTCTATACTTCAGCAAGCATCGATCCGATTCTCCCCGGATTTATATTGCTGCGTAGAGCGAATGGAGACATCGAAATAGTGAGTATGAAAAACAGGAAAGAGATACAAGGGCTGATGGATCCCAGACTGGATATAAATGATGTGCGTATGGAATGATGTTAGCTCTGTAATGTTTTCCGAAGAATCGCATTCACCTTTCCCGGATTCGCCTGCCCCTTTGATTCCTTCATCACCCATCCGACGATAGTTCCGAGCGCGGCTTCTTTCCCTGCCTTCCAGGATTCAATCGCTTGAGGGTTAGTTACGATGGCTCTCTTTACCAGTTCCTCGATTGCCGAGTCGTCACTGATTTGTTGCATTCCTTCTGCAGCGATAATGTCATTGGCAGATTTTCCTGTAGCGACCATTTTCTCCATGACATCTTTTCCGGCATTGCCGGAGATCGCGCCTGTAGCGATAGCATCAGCGAGTTCAACCATTGCAGATGCTGAGGGTCCTTGTCCTGCGGTTTTGTTTGCTGCATTCAAAAAGCCCAATAACTGTGTGAGCACAAGGCTTACAGCGCGTTTGCCGTCTTTGGTCTTTGTGTAGACGGCGTCAAACACCGATCGCAGTGCAGCATCGTCGATCACCTGCATTGCTTGCTTAGAGTCGAGGCCGAGTGAGAGGTAATGATCGCGGAGTTCCTTGGGAAGCTGTGGCAAGGACTTTTTGATGAGATCCACTTCCTTTGCATCGAAGTGCAGGGGTGGGATATCTGGTTCCGGAAAGTAACGATAGTCATCGGCAGTTTCCTTGTCTCTAAGCATTCGCGTTTTCTCCTCGTCATCCATCCATCCCACAGTGATGGCTCCTTTCATGGGGCCGCCGTCTTTCTCCCAAAGCGCGCGGAGTCGCTTTTCTTCGTACTGGATGGCCTTTTCCAGTGACTTGAAGGAGTTCAGGTTCTTGATCTCGCTGCGGGCATTAAGTTTTTCCGTTCCTTTCTCGCGCAGAGAAATCGAAGCATCAAAGCGCATCATGCCCTTGAACATATCCGCTTCGGAGGCATCCACCGCAACGAGAATTCTGCGGAGCTCCTGAGTAAATGCGACTGCCTCTTCGGCTGAACGCAGGTCTGGCTCTGTGACTATTTCCATGAGCGGTGTCCCTGCGCGGTTGTAGTCACATAAGGTTTTCGTGCCTCTATGTGTCAGCTTTCCTGCATCGTTTTCCATGTGAAGCCGTGTGATGCGGCAGACGCGCTGCCCCGTCACTCCTCCGCTGTTGTCGCGTAGTTCGTAAGAAACGCTGCCTGCTTTTGCGAGTGGGAAATCGTACTGTGAGATCTGGAATCCCGATGGGAGATCCGGGTAGAAGTAGTGCTTGCGGTCGAAGTGACAGTCGGGAGCCACGGTGCATCCAAGGGCAAGAGACATTCGGACAGCTTTGGCGACAGCCTTTGCATTGGGCACGGGAAGCGTACCGGGGTGCCCCATACAGACTGGACATACAGTCGTATTGGGCGCCTTATTCCATGCATCATTATCGCATCCGCAGAACATCTTCGTTTTCGTGCTCATTTGAGCGTGGATTTCCAGGCCGATGATGACTTCAAGATTAGAATGCATAAATGGCACGATACATAAGATCTACGATAGGTCCTGAGCTTGTCGAAGGGCCGATGATGACTTCGAGTTGTGCCATGGATCTGAGTTAGTATTACGTATTACCCTATGGTCTGGTAGTCGACAATCAATACCCCTTCAAGGTGATCCACTTCATGCTGCACAACGCGTGCATCGAAATCTTGCAGTCTGCGCTCCTGCGACTTTCCTTTGGCATCGAGGTATTTCACGGTGATCGATACGTGCCTTGGAACGGCGACGACAATCTCAGGAAGGCTGAGGCATCCCTCTTCTTCAGTCTCTTTCTCCTTACTTCTTGCGGAAATCACAGGGTTGATGAGTGGCGTCATGCGGCCGGAGATCATGGCGAGGCAGAGCCGTTCGTTGTGTCCAATTTGCGGAGCCGCAAGCCCCGCGCCGTCCTCGGCACGTACCGTGTCATGCATATCGCGGATGAGCTTCTGGATCTCCTTTGTTACCTTGGCAACCGGCTTCGTCTTCGTTCGAAGTACGGGGTGGTTCTGGCCGGTGATGACGGGAAGGACGGACATGAAATGGAGAATGCCTAGTACAATAGAAAACAGCACAATTCTCCTGTTTCCAACGAATATTTTCAACTCTCATCTATGTATTTGCCGCAATATTTCCCTTCTATCGTCTGGTTACAGGAGCGATATTTGCTCTTTTGCGTAAATCCTCCAATGAAGAAATCTGGCCCATTTCCATCATGGTTGTCAGTGCCTGTGCCGCAAGAAGTACATCTGGAAGAGCACGGTGACGATTGGCCGGCAGCGGCAGCTTGAGGCGCAGGGAAACAGCGTCGAGGTTGTGACGGAATTCATGCGGGAAGAGGGATTGCGATAGTCGCATGGTGCAGAAGCATTCCGGAAGCTCGACGTATCCCCAGCAAAATGCCTTTTCCACTTCGAGAAATCCCATATCGAAGAGAGCATTATGTGCGACGAGTATGGATCCGGAGGCAAATGTGAGAAATTGTGGAAGGACCGCATCAATGGTCGGAGCGGTCATGACCATGGCATCCGTAATTTTGTTCACCTGTGTGGCTTCGTGCGGGATACTGCGTTCAGGATTCACGTAGGACTCAAATGGCCTTTCGTGCTGCACAATCCCGTTTTCGATACGTACGGCAGCGATTTCCACAATACGATGGCCCTTGCGAGGATCGAGCCCTGTCGTCTCGAGATCGAAAACGGTGAAGGTGGGGAGGGGAGGCATCGGAATGTGAGGTACGGGGCGTGAGCTTAGCGAGTCAATTGAGAATTGAGTATTGATAATTGAGAATTCAATTCTCCACTCTCTTTTCGTCACCCTTCATTGTCCTGTGACTATTACCATTCCCCTCGTTCTGCGGACGCTTCGGAAGCGGCATACCCCTCCGCGGGCGTTTCTGCAGTTTCGTACGCCGCTTGATCTTCTTGTGGCAACGATTCTCTCGGCACAGTGCACGGATGCCCGCGTGAATGCCGTTACCAAAGACATTCTCTATCCCAAGTACCGCACAGCGAAGGATTATGCGTCGGTTTCCCAGAGGGAACTGGAACATGACATCCATTCCTGCGGGACATTCCGCAATAAAGCGAAGCATATCCGGCAGATGTGTGCATTGCTGATCAAGGAGCATAAGGGAGAGGTTCCAGAGACTTTGGAGGCATTGATCCGTTTGCCGGGAGTCGGAAGGAAAACCGCATCCGTTGTTCTCTGGGCGGCTTTCGGCATAAGCGAGGGTATTGCCGTAGATACCCACGTGCTTCGCCTCGCCAGACGGCTGGGATTGAGTAAAGCACATACCCCTGAAGGTGTTGAGAAGGATTTGATGTGCAAGACCTCGCGTAAAGATTGGGGTGTGCTTACGACTCTTCTCATCAGTCATGGCAGAGCTACCTGTACCGCGCGCAAGCGACAGTGTGATGTGTGTCCATTCCGCAGCACCTGCCCTTCCTCGTGGATTGCAGGTAAGAAGGACCGCACACGCCAAGATCCGCGCTCATACCCATAGCTTTGCATCAAGGGCATCTTCCATTATGATGTCACCCTCTTTCCCATACATCCTATGCAACGTCGTTTCTTTCTTGGCATTGTCGCTTCACTCATGATGGTTGGCTGCTCCCATGCTCCATCTGGTACGGCGACCGTAGATTCAGCTTCAGCAGTGTCCGATGATGGCGTCATGATGAAGGACGGCATGGTGCTTCTCCAGAAAGATGGCCAACTCAGTCGCATGGAAACAGACATCGCCCTTGCCGATGGCGGTATGGTGCAGGTGAATGGCATGGTGACGCTTGCAGACGGCACAGCGCTCATGCTCCCCGAAGGAATGATGATGACGATGGACGGTCAGCTGCGATTGCAAGAGGCCGGTATGAGCTCGCAGGGACCAACGGATATTGTCCCAATCGCTCCCACGCCTTCTCCGTCTGCTGAGCCTGCAAAGGCAGGAGAGGCTTCCTACGTTCCGTATACAGATGGAGTACTCACCAATGGCAAAACCAAAGTGCTCTTCTTCCATGCGGCGTGGTGCCCGGAGTGCAAGGAGGCGAATGCGACACTCAAGTCGTGGTTTCCTTCGAAGGATTTCACACGCTCTGTATATAAGGTGGATTACGACACAGCAAAGGAGCTGAAGATAAAGTACGGGGTAACCTATCAGCACACATTTGTTGTCGTTGACGGTAACGGTGCGAAAGTCTCCCTGATTCAGGGGCCAACCGACGAGCAGCTGAAGGCGCTCCTGAAATAGTATGTCCACTCTTCCTATCGCTCTCGTGCTCTTTTTTGCAGGAATGCTGACGATTCTTTTACCATGCATTCTCCCACTCATCCCGATTGTCCTTGGAGTGAGCATCGCCGGAAGAAATCGCTGGCGGCCTCTTCTTACAGTACTGGGGATGGTCGTGAGTTTTGTAGGTTTCACGTTTCTTCTTACGCTAGTTCTCAGTCGGTTTGTCGCCTTCGCCGATGTACTGCGCATATCCACATTTTATATTCTCCTACTGTTTGGTGTGGGCTTCCTCACTGGTAACCGAACACTTCAGCTTCTTGGTGCGGTACTCGGTGGATTCTTTTTCAACCGGTACGGGTGGATCACCGTAACCGTCGCTCAAACGATTGGTGCTATAGCAATGGAGCTTGGTACGAAAGTTGCAGCAAAAATCCAGCAGTTTGGCGGGGAGATCCAGCAGGGTGCGGGCGCAAAACTCGGGCGTGAAAATCCGCTCAGTGCGTTCATCATCGGACTTACGCTTGGGCTTGTGTGGGTGCCGTGTGCCGGGCCTGCATTGGGCTTTGCGTTCACCCTCGTACGCGAAGAGCCGGGACCACGCGCCGCGTTTCTCCTCGCGATGTACGGACTTGGAACAGCTGTTCCCTTACTGATAGTAGGTTACGG
>CALRCM010000060.1 GCA_943354555.1 Candidatus Peribacteria bacterium
TGGAATGCGGCAGTCGATGCAATGTTGAGGATGCCACCGGTTTTGTTCACCACCATAGTGGGCAAAAGCATTTTAGTGAGATCCGTGAGCGCGGTGATATTTACCTGAAGCAACTGTTTCTCCTGCTCGTATGTCGTCTCATGGAAAAGGCCGTACGCACCGAAGCCCGCGTTGTTCACAAGTGTGTGAACCGTGATGTTTCTCTTTTGTAATTCCTGAACCAGCACCAATGCGGCATTGGGTACAGAGAGATCGCAGGGAAGAATGTGCGTTGTAATGTGGTATTGGGCTTCCAGCTCTTTTGCGACTGACTGCAATTTTTCTTGGTTCCGCGCAACAAGGACAAGATCATAGCCATCTGCGGCAAAGAGCTTTGCGAATTCCTCGCCAAGGCCTCCGGAGGCGCCGGTAATGAGGGCGGTTTTATGCATGATGGCTTATTGGCTTGTCAGCCGTAGTCAGGAGGTCCTGCGTATGCAGTCCACCTCCGCTCGCTGTGGCGAGACTACGGTGGACAACCTCCTGCGGAGGTTGGTGGGTCGGGCGGGATTTGAACCCGCGGCCAATGCCTTAAAAGGGCACTGCTCTACCAACTGAGCTACCGACCCAAGAGCATAGGTAGTGTAAAGGACTTGCGTATGTTATGCATCTGTTCACAACTTACGATTCTCCCATTTCCTTGAGTACCAAACCAGAAAGCTCCTTTCCAAATGCGGTGTGCGTGGTGGCAACAACCTCGCGCATCGCAACACGTTTTTCAAAACAATACGAACTGTCATCTAGAATGCTTGCCATAGCTTCGCAAAGTCTTTGTACGGCACTGCGGTAAATCATTCTTGTATCTACGCTTCCATCCTTTTTCCGCATGATGATATTTGCAGTGTCCACGGTGGATGCGCTTTTCCAGATAGGTACCTCTGTCATGAGAGCGTTTGATCTTTCTGCATAGTTTGTAAAAAGAGTACTGAGGATGTGTCCTTTGTCCTGTCCAATTGCTTGCAAGGCACGCTTCAAAGCAGCTACAGGATTTTTACCATGCTTTTCTGCAAGAATGTACTGAGCGCTGATTGTGACAAGCATTTCCTTTCCACAGTCTGTGTGCAGTACGTGTTCCGGAAAGCCCTTCGTGATGCGGACATTGCTATGCATGGCAACGACGGCCAACTCCTCGATTTCCGTTTTGATGTTATGCAAATGCCCGTTCGACGGCTCTTCGTCGGACGCACTCTCATCATCATCTTCAGCGGAATTGTCGTTCTTTTTGAGATCCTCTTCCGGCGGAGGTAGGGGGAGGGCTTCAGGCATTGGCGGGCATTCTGGGCATTATCTTCAGTGAGTCAAGAATATGCAGAAGAATTGCTACACTGTTTCTGTGATTGACTCCCATTGCCACCCTTCGACAGGCTCAGGATGACAGTGCATGATGTAAGAGTCTTTCGTTACATTTCTTGATTGATTCTCACTGCCACCCTTCGACAGGCTCAGGATGACAGTGCATGCTGTCGGAGTCCTTACGCAATATTCATTTGATCGATTCCCATTGTCATCTCGCTGACGCAAAATTTTCTGCCGATCTCGATGTGGTGATCGTGCGTGCAGGATTGGCTGGCGTTGATCGTATGATCTGTATCGCAGATTCGATAACAGAATCTGAAAAGTGCCTTAAAATAGCTGAAAAATATGAACAAATTTTTTGTACAATAGGAGTGCATCCGCACTGCGCAAACGAGTGGAAGTCTGAGAATGGAACATGGGTGGAAGACACCATGAGGCAAACGCCGAAGGCAGTTGCCATCGGTGAAATCGGCCTCGACTACCACTACATGCATAGCCCGAAGGAGATTCAGCAGAATGCATTTCGGGAACAATTGCAGATTGCAAAAAATCTACAAAAACCGACAGTTGTGCATTGTCGTGAAGCAATTACGGATATCCGATCGATCATTGCCGAAGTGCAACCGCCGCGCATCGTCATCCATTGCTGTACGGAGAAATGGGAAGACGTAGAGCCGCTGGTTGCTGCCGGGTATTTTCTATCGTTTACAGGAATCGCGACGTTTCCGAGATCTGAAGAAGTCCGCCGCACGATCCGAATGTGTCCGATCGAGCAATTGATGATCGAGACTGATAGTCCATACCTCGCGCCAGTGCCGTACCGCGGAAAGCGCAACGAACCGGCGTATGTCGTGGAAGTTGCGAAGTGTGTTGCTGCAGAGAAGGGGATTGCTCTGGAAGAAGTGGACCGCATCACGACGGAGAATACTGTGCGGTTTTTCGGCCTTCCGCATTCATAATCCCTGATCCATACTTCCCGTACTGCCCTCGTAGGTTAACGGATAGACCACTGGCCTCCGAAGCCGGGAATACAGGTTCAATTCCTGTCGAGGGCACCACGTAAAAACGCTCGCAGTGCGCTGATCACGTTCACGTGGCGCAGCCACCTACTTATCATGAATATTGTTAAAGAGCGCACGAGAAGTGTTTTTACGTGTCGCGTGGCGAGGGCAGCGAGCTTTACGCGACGTATGTAGCCATTATCTTGACTGTTTCTCCTGTTTAATTCCTTGCCACTGTTCTATATTTACGTAGTGTTTTCCTATGGAGCCTTCGGAATTTGATTACAAAAAGGAGTCAAGCGCGTTGAGAAGTCTTACTTCCCAGTCCCCGGATCACAGGGCTGTAGTGACTGTTGTTTTGGCTCAATCAGGCACATCGGGATGCTTGAATAGAATCTGCGCGATGAGCGCAGCGGTTGGCGTAAGCGCCACTCTGCTGTTGCGTGAGCGTATGCCTGCTGCAAGCATGCTTGGCGGTACCGTTGCCATTCTTGCCGGCGGTGTTTGGGGTATCGGTACTTTGTGTGAGCACTGGGCCAGGAGGCATGCAAATGCACTTGCGCAAACTCATGAGGCAAGAGTGCGGATGATTCTACAGTCTATTCGCAATAGCATGCCTTCTCTCGTAGCTCATGTTGAGCAAGTGGAAACTTCTCTGTTTCCAAAAAAGTCGTAGAGTCTATGGAAATATCTTGTTTGTGATTGCATTTTCATTGTACCCGCATAAAGTCTGTGCCCATGGCTCCAACCGATACCCTCAAGGATCTTGCCGTTCTAGAGCATATTGCTGAGACGGATGATGACCATGCGTCTGCAGTTGAGTATGTTCAGTGCAGGTCGGAGCAAGGGCGCTCCCGACAGCGTATAGCAGCCATCAGTGCACTTCTTGCGGGAAGTGTAGCCGCACTTCTACATGAGCGTGAACCGGAGGCTAGCATTCTTGCGGTTATCATTTCTTCTATTGCGGGACTGCATTGGTATTACGGATATCGCAGCGAGTGTCAGGCTCGCGATGAGCTCTCCACTGTTCACGATTTGCGCATCCGGATGATTCTCCAGAAGATCCGCGATAAAGTGCCAACTTTAACTGCTACGGCGGATCAGGTAGAAGCATCACTATTTATAAAGAAATAACGTCCAATACTGGCTATTAATAAAAAATATGTTAAATTACTATTATGGACGTAGATATGCCTGAATTGGCTTCGAAGGACATCCAGCAACGTTTTCGCCTGACCGATGATTCTCCATGTCGTGATGAGTCTACGTTTTTCTACAATTTTCAACTTGATGATACCCGTTTGGGTTTCGCTGAAGTGACCTGTAACCATACGACGAAGAAAGCGATATTCTGGAAGTTCTATCCTCTCGATCAGCATTGCGCAGATGATTCGCGACGTAATTGGTACCAGCCGTCGGGAGTTCTCACGCCGGGGCTGGAGGGTAAGGGGATCGCGTCACTCGCACATATCCTTATGACGCGCAATGTTATGGCGCAGCTCTTCGCCGATGGACAAAAGTCAGAGGAGTACCGAGCGGTGTATGTGAGTGTGGGAGATCGCATGCGTACCATGCTCGAGAGACTGGGCATCTTCGATTCTTTGAAGAGTCGCGGGGGTATGCCTTTGGATCGATTTCTTCTGGAACAGGAAAAAAATGCGAAGAGAATTTTTGGATATGATGTGCATGGGTGAGTCTGGAGCTCTAAGCTAGAGGAAGTTAGAACCTTCCTCGAAGAAGGGAGCCTGCTTCGGCTGGCTTGAATAGAATGAGATTCAGAGTGGCAGGAATGCTGCCTATACTGCCACACCATGATTTTTTCGCTTCGTAGAGACCAGAATCATAGTGGCATTTCATGGAACGCTATGGTGGCAGTAATCCTCCTTTCGATGATCGCCGCATTACAGCAATTTCGGTGGAACGTACTTCGTCACGTCTTTCGGCTGAAGCAATATCGTCCGGCTGCAGGCTTTCGTGAGTCCGAATGACTGGCCGTGCAGCGAACTCCCGACGTAGACCACTTCCTTACCGAGCCGGGTGCACTCCTCGACCGCTGGAACGAGGTCAGTATCGGAACTCACCAAGTAGGCGATGTCGTAGCGTCCATCGAGCGCGAATCGGATCATCTCAACGGCGAGGAGGATGTCCACACCCTTCTCGTGGAAGGAGCCATCGGGATACGGTATCAAGTGGCCGAGACCGAGTTGCACGTTCTGCTTCTGGAGAAAACGCAGGAGTTTCTGCTGATTTCCGTAGAGGGTTTCGCTCTTCGCATCGCCCCTGATTCGTCGGATCTTCCCGATGTAGTAGCGGATCTCTGCAAGCGTTTCCGGTGCTACAAGTTCGGTGGAGAATGTTCGCACATCAAAATCGATAGGAGGCCGCATCGGACCCACACTTCCCGGCTGTGGCATCGATAGCAGCTTCTTCAGTTTGTGATACCAGTTGCTTCCATCGATGAAGACGATCGCCTTCCTGCCGCCTACGTTTGCACTAAAAGACTGCCGTCGCACCGTTTCCGGCGGGAGGGCAGTGGGTTTAGCATTACTATTGTAGGTGGTGACAGTCATAAAATCAACTGAATCATACATCATTTTCCGAAGAGAACACTGCGCTGAAGATGATCTTTTCGCTATGGGGTGCTGTCAGATGGCAGAGAAGGCATTTTTCTGCTATAATAAAAAGATTTTATGGACACACAAACAATGAACCTGAAAAACGTCATTCTCGGCTCCATGTTGCTATCTCCCGATCGGAAGAATGATCTTATGAAACTTCTCCCGACCTTAGATGAGAAAGGTCTGTCGACACTGAGCGCATTACTCCTGTCGGAATCTACAAGGATCCAGCAGGCATGTGTTCTTGTCTTGCAGAAAGCTGTAGATGAAAAGAATACGGAATGGCTGGAAACTCTCGATAACTATTTACACCAAAGCCTCCGAGCAATCAGAAATGTTCACGAGCAAACGAGTGACCAAAACGACAACGAGCACATCGGGCACCTTTTCGATACCGAATCATGAGTCCAGAATTTTCATCCACAGGCGATGCCATCGACAAGCAGCAGATCAAACTGGATGCCGCAGACGGCGTATCCGACAGCAGGATTGATGCAAAGAACGAGAAAGGCGAAGCATCAACCGGAGACAAGCTCACGGCGCTCTATATCGGTAAAGTCAATGATCTTCAGGGAAGACTGGAGGAAGCAAAGCGCACTGTAGAAATTTTGAAGAATGCACGATCCCCCCACTGGCAGCAACTGGAAAAAGTCTGCAGTGAGGTTGAAAATGGACTGTTTCAAAAATTTTCCGTAGTGCATCCAGAAACGATGACAGCAGCAGCCGAAGAGTTCGATCAGGAAATACAAACACTGATCGCAACACTGACAATCGGTATGCAGAAACAATCGGGAGAATCGAATGACAGCGCTCTCGACAAAAATACGGAGAAGCTTCGTGCTGCATGCGAAGCTGCGAAAGA
>CALRCM010000061.1 GCA_943354555.1 Candidatus Peribacteria bacterium
TCCGCGCTTTTCGCGTAACGGTAACGATGTGCATTCCGTGCGTACGATGAGCGTGCCGGATGCAGCTTTGGGTGCGGATATTTCTATTGAGACTGTGCAGGGTCCGGTTTCCCTCCGCATTCCGCCAGGGACTCAGTCCGGTCAGGTAATGCGTATCCGCGGCAAGGGCATGCCGCTTTTGCAAGCCAGAGGCCATGGTGATCATTACGTGACTATGGAGATTCGCATTCCCGAAAAGCTGAGTAGGGAAGAGCGGAAAATTCTTGAGCAGTGGAGAGATATCCAGAAATAAAAAATAGTTGCAGGTTGCAAGTTGCAAAGACCAGTACTCTCATAGAGGTTTGCAACCTGCCCGTCCGAATGGCCAGTAGCCGGGCGGGCAACTTGCAACCGCATTTTGTGTTACCCTTTCCTCCAAGCATGCCACGTTTGGTCACTCATCGTCGATTGGGTATCGCATCAGTGATGGTGCTGGTACTTCTTGTCTCTGGGATGATTTCCTATTTTGTTCGTTCCCCGCAGACTAGTAGTCCTGTAGCACAGGTGATACCGGAGGGGGGAGATAATTCTATGAATTCTGGCATCAATGGTGGCCTGAACTCGGGAAATTTTTCCAGCATGGGTGGGAATTTGAATGGCGATAATGGTCTGTTTGGAACGGCAGGTGGTAGCAGTGTGGGAGGGGGGAATTCCAGCACGGGGATGCTCGGCGGTGACAATGGCGGCGGAGAAAGCTCTTCAGCTCAGAGCAGTCAGGCGCAAGGATCGAGTATGGGAATGATGGGAGGGGAAATTGGTATTTTTGGAGGGGCGTCCAGTGAGCCCAAGGGCTCCAGTCAGGGATTTGCCTCCTCTCAGTTTCCTGGTAGTTCTGCTCCAGCATCCTCATCTGCTGCCCCCGCTTCATCACCTGCTCCAGCATCGTCATCTGCAGCGCCACCCTCTTCTTCGCGCGCGCCCTCTTCCTCGGCAGGTCTTTCCTCCCCCCCTCCCCCCCCTTCTTCGTCAAGTGCGGCTCCAGTACGGTGCGGCGACGGTAGGACGGAGCTTCCGGAAACCTGTGATCCCTGCGCTCCGTCAGGACGCCCCTCGACGGACCCGAATTGCAACGCCGTGTGCTCGCCGGGACGGTGCGGAGACGGATACCTCGACCGCAGACGCGGAGAGGAGTGTGATTACGTCGGACTTGTGTACGATGCGACGCTGTCCCCCTCTTTCTCACGTGATGAATCGACGTTTCAGCAGTGTGCGGCTGACGCTGCTTGTCCGGATGGGTATTGTATTTACGGTAAGTGTTGGCCTCTGCGGTGGATTGGTTATTGGGGATGGCTGGATACAGCTCTCTGCCCGCAAAGCTGGACTCCACTTCCTGCGTGGACTCCTTCCACTCCTCCACCGGGCGTACCGTGCAATGACTTTACCAGTCCTCAATGTCGCGAATTCGCCGGTGACGGTTGTACGATTAGTTGCAAACTGGAGCGCTGCGGCGATCGCATCATTCAGGCCGGTTACACATCGCCTGCCGGCAAGCACTACGGCCTTTCCGAGCAATGTGATGATGGTAACAGTGTATCGGGTGATGGTTGCTCCGATCGCTGCCTCTTCGAGACGGCAAAAAGTAGCGCAACCCTTTCCTCTGCAGTGAGTTCGGGGTTTTCTCTTTGTCTTCAATTCCCACATCTCTGTGCCCCACTTTCTATCTCTTCTTCTTCTACCTCTTCACTTCTGGCATTCACCTATTCCTTGCCACCTCGTACTATTCCAGAATCTAGCTCATCCATCGCCCCTTCCTCCGTCGCACAATCCTCATCTACTGCAGCATCACTGTCTTTGGCACAACCTACTTCTAGCATATGCGGTGACGGCCGGCTGGATACAGGGGAAGAATGCGACAATGGAACGCTGAACAGCAATACAGTTTCCGGCGCCTGTCGCAGCGATTGCCGGTCGGCATTCTGCGGGGATTTCATTGCGGATTATTCCCTTGGGGAACAGTGTGACCAGGGTATCGGTAACAGTGCTGGGGTTCCCGACCGGTGCCGCCCGGGATGCATTCTTCCGAATTGTGGAGACAATGTTCTGGATCGAAGCGAAGCTTGTGATGATGGCAACGCATTTTCAGGGGATGGCTGTTCCAGTACATGTGGATGGGAGAGCGTAGTAGCCGAGGGGCCACGATGTGGTGATGGCCGTATCCAGACTGGAGAATTCTGTGATGATGGGAACACATCTTCCGGCGATGGCTGTTCGCCTCTATGCGAGATGGAGCTTGTCCTTGGTGTACGCGAAGAAATTAATCCGATTCTTGTTGCGGGCGGTGTCATCTGTGGAGATGGTGTCACCAGTCCAGGAGAAGAGTGTGATGACGGTAATCCCTTTCCTGGTGATGGCTGTTCCACTATTTGCAAGTATGAAGCACCCATCTGTGGCAATAGTGTTATCGAAGCAGGTGAAGCATGTGATCCGCCGGGGCCTACCTGCTCGGCAGTCTGTGCTGCTCTGGAGCTCAAGCCCGCAGCGCAGGAGCCACTCCCATTCGTGCCAGTGACGGTGCAGCCCTATGCCTTTATAGCTCTTCCTCCGCCCGTTGCTCCCATAGGGGATACGGGTCCTGCTGCTGTCGCCGTGATGGCAAGTGGAGCTGCAGGGGCGATCGGGTGGATGCGAAGGAAGAAGAGGAAAGAGAAGAGAGAATAGAGAAAAGAGAAAAGAGAAAAGAGAAAAGAGAAAAGAGCGTGTCTATTCTCTTGTAAATCAAACATCCAAATTCTCCAATCCATCCTCTTTACTTTCAATCACCGGAGAAAGCTCCTCGCCGCTTTCCGCGGCCTTTTCATCCTTACGCCTGAGTACCACCTGCCTATACTCCCCTTCGCCGACGCTCTCCGTCGTAAGGTCCTGCAAATCAGGAGAGTTCGTCACATGCATATGAACGATCCTACGGAAATAGGGGCTCATAGGGGCAAGTGCTACGCGGCTTCCCGTGCGTCGGACGAAGTCTGCCTTTTGCTCTGCTACCTTGCGAACTTTTTCCTCCTGCATTCGCCGGTAGCCGTCAACATCTAGGACGATAAAAGGAGCACGCTCGAGTTTAGCCTGTGAACGGGCGATAGATTTTGTGAGGTGTTGAACCGAGTTTAGCGTCTCACCATGCCACCCAATGATTCTGCTTGGTGCGTCTGAGGTGATATCGACGCGTAGTACATCCCCCTCAGAAGCGACTTTGACTTCACTGAATGGTAGGGAAAGTTCTGTAAGGAGTGCCCCGACGATGCCGATGATCAACGTAGTGTCCATAGGTCCGCAGAAGGATAGCGGAAGTTTTCTATCTTCGACAATAAAGCTTTGAGCTATAAGCCCATCTCTTCTTAAAGCTCATAACGAATAGCTCAAAGCTAAAAAGAAGCCCCCTTACGGAGGCCCCTTTATTTTCAATATTAATGGACGATTAGCGGACAGCGTCCTTGAGGGTCTTTCCTGCCTTGAACGACGGGACCTTCATCGCGGGGATCGAAATCCTCTGCGTGGGGTTCCTCGGGTTCACGCCAACGCGGGCTGCACGCTTGGAAATTTTGAATGTTCCGAAGCCCGTGAGGGTGACGTTGTTACCCTTCTTGAGCTCCTTGGTCACCAAGGTGGTGAGAGCTTCGAGAGCGGAAGCAGATGCGCGCTTGGTAATGCCAGCGGCGTCCGCGATCATATTGATGATATCCTGCTTGGACATGGGACAAAGGGGAAAGGAAGTAAATCCGTCCAAAGTGTAATCCGCAGTGTCGCATCTGCAAGCCAAAAAAACAGCCCCTATAGAAATTTCAGACTTTTGTATGACATACTCGGCTTTCCAAAGCCAAAATACATGAGTACGAAAAATACTCATTGTTTGCGATTAAGAGAGATAATACAGATGTTCTGTGTCGATAATACGGTCTTATTATCCCGCTTTCGATAGTCCCTGAAAGCTGAAAGTTGAATACTCATAGCTTAAAGCTTGTAGCTCATAACTCATCGGTTGTACGTCTGTACACCTTTTTCTCTTTGACAAACCTCTCATACACTCCCTAACCTCCGCCCCGTGCCTGGTCATCTCGTTATCGTCGAAAGTCCGACAAAGGCCCGCACCATAAAGCGCTTCCTCGGGAAGGACTTCATCGTAGAAGCGAGCATGGGCCACGTCCGCGATCTACCAGAGAGCAAGCTCGGTGTAGATCCTGATAATGGATTTACACCCCAATACGAAGTGCAAGAGGAGAAGAAGACGGTCATCAAAAAACTCCAGACTGCGCTCAATACCTGTGATGAACTCTGGATCGCGACTGATGAAGATCGTGAAGGGGAAGCCATTGGCTGGCACTTAGTCGAGACATTGAAACGCAAGAACCAGCAGCCCATTCGTCGTATTGTTTTCCATGAGATCACCGAAGAGGCTATCCGGCATGCTGCCTCTCATCCGCGCGATATCGACACGAAGCTCGTCGATGCCCAGCAAGCTCGCCGCATCCTCGATCGGCTTGTAGGCTATACACTTTCTCCATTCCTCTGGAAAAAAGTCTACAGAGGTCTTTCTGCAGGGCGTGTGCAGTCCGTCACCGTGCGGATCATTGTTGATCGCGAGCGTGAGATTCAGGTGTTCATTCCAGTGGAATACTGGACGATCGATGCAGAATTGCAGACAGAGAAAGGTGAAGACTTCACGGCGAAACTTTCTGCAAAGAACGGCAAAAAATTTGTGCCCTCTACCGCAGCAGAGTCACAAGAGGTTGTCTCTGCCATTACCGGAAAGTCGTTTGCAGTGTCATCGGTGGACGAGAAAGAGATTATGCGCACTCCCCCACCACCGTTTACTACTTCCACCCTCCAGCAGGAAGCAGGTCGCAAACTTGGATTTTCCGTGAAGCAGACGATGATGGTCGCACAGCAGCTCTACGAAGGTATGGATGTCGGTTCTGGAGGAGGGCAGACAGGTCTTATCACCTATATGCGTACCGATTCCGTAAACCTGAGTGAGAAGGCACTGAAAGACGCTGTCACTGGTATCGAAAAGCTTTATGGCAGAGAGTACGTCTTAAGCGAGCCTCGGAAATATAAGACGAAGAGCAAGGGCGCCCAAGAAGCGCATGAGGCCATACGTCCCACGGAAATTTCCCGAACACCGCAGTCCCTTACGGATGTGCTCGATCATCAACAGCTCAAGCTGTATACGCTCATTTGGAACCGGACTGTGGCTACCCAGATGGCTACTGCCCAACTCAAGCGGGTTGGAGCCGATATCGGTGTCGGGGAGTACACATTCAGAGCAACGGGCCAGACAGTGATTTTCGACGGCTTCCTCCG
>CALRCM010000062.1 GCA_943354555.1 Candidatus Peribacteria bacterium
GTGATCGCACAGGCATTAAACGAATACGAAGGAGGCATGATCCTCGTCAGCCACGATCAGGAATTTGTGGCACAGATCGAGATGAATGAAGAATTGGATCTAGGAATTTTGTGATTCAGGCAAAAAACGTGCTATGCACGCCCGGCTTCGTTTGCGAACTACGCCGAGGCATCCGGCGTATTGATAATCTCGGCGTAGTCCGGCGCCGCAGCTCCGAGACGAAGCCGGATGGATTTGGGGGCACTGTGGGTGAATGTTACGCAAGCATTGCTTACGCTTTCCATCGCTCCAGAAAGGTATGCACATCCGATGAGAGAAGAGACGGCTGTTCTTCTTTGATTTTTTCGATCGGCCAATTCCACCATGCAATCTTCTGCAATGCATTGCATACTTCCGGCTCAAATCTAAAGCGGATAAGGCGTGCAGGATTGCCAGCAACAATCGCGTATGGCTCCACATCTTTAGTCACAATCGCCCCTGCTCCAATCACCGCTCCGTCTCCGATGGTGACGCCGGACAGAATTATGGCATGCATCCCAACCCAGACATCGCTACCGATAATCACATCCCCCTTTGTCCCTACACATTCCTGAATGTTCGGCAGGTCATGATTGAGAAGGGGAAGTGGATACGTCGTGATCCATTCGGGTCGATGCTCCGAAGCAAGGAGAATCTTGGATCCTTCCGCAAACGAACAGAATGCACCGATGGTCAGAGTAGCCGTATCTGCCCACGTTAGAATATGGGGGGATCCGTCGACGCCATAACTATGTGCTCCGATGATGTAGGCACTGTGAGCCGGACTATCGCGCAGAAATTGAACAGCCATGAATCCGCATCCTACCTTCTTCGGTTTGGATCCCGCAAACGATAGAAAGATCGAGGCATCCGACGTGATGATCGGTCAGAGCGAAATTTCGACGTAGCACTCGAAAGACGAAGACAGGCGGAGTCCACTCGCTCTGGCAGATCCAAATGATCTCTATGGAGCCTCTCTTCTTTTTTTTAAGTACTAACTGTTGGCCACACTTTGTTGCAATGCTTCTACTTCTTTGAGCAACGTATCGTCCTGATATGCCATACGAAGAATTCTTGTATCGGCAATAGCCATGCGTAATGCCTCCCGAAGCTTTGGACCATCAGGCGACCGTGGTTTCAGTTCTCGGGTGACGGCACGTATGCGGTACCGGCAAAGGAGCTCCAGAAGAAGACGGTCAAGGATGTAGATCTCCGCTGGTGGCTCTCTGCCTGCTTGATCATATCCACTGAGCACATATCCCACGCTGTCTGCATGACGCTGTATTTCCAAGAGTTTATTTGTGGGGGACTTCAGGAATAGTGATGCCGCCGCAAGACGGACCCTGTCTGATCGGTCAGAAACAGAGTGCTCGAGAAGCCTTTTCATTGCGCCTGTAAATTCCTCTGTGTGCGGCTTTGGTAATGCCTTCTCAGGCATGCCCTCAATGGAAACAGCCTCAGAACTATCCCCCTGCTTCATATTAATACTATAACATAATTTTGTAGGTTTGTGGAGATATAGACTTTTATCGTACAAATGCTATAATTACATATAATGAGCATTGATAGAGCGGACACAGGCACTCCCGAAAAGACGAAGACAGGGCTTGCTGCTGGCTTTCGGAGAATTTTTACAACCGTGCGGTAAACGGCCCTGGATCTCATGCACCATGAACCAATCTTTGAGCAGATGGGAAAATTTGTAAATATCGGGCGGAAACGATTTCCCAACGGAAGCGAATTCCGCTTTCGTAATGAAGCTGGCTGGCATCTCACAGGGAGAGTGCACAATGGAAAAATCAGTCTCTGCAAAGCTCTGCAGGATGGAAAAGAGGGTGATACTGCGCGTCTTATTTTTGTAGATGCAAAGGAAATTGTGCGGTGGAATCCAGAGTTGTTTGAAAAGTAGATCCCAAAGTAGCCCCCTTTGAAACCAAAGATCATTTGTCATACATACGTGTGAGAGCTCTTCTCACAGACAAAGCGATCCCGTATGATCATGCGGAGTTCATTCCTTCCATTGCGGGTGTCGTATAATGGCTATTACCCCAGGTTTCCAACCTGGTGACGACGGTTCGATTCCGTTCACCCGCTCCACCTTATTTATGGCTTAAATAAGGTCTTTTCAGAATAGACTTCATTCATTATTAGAGTAATATTATTAGCCTTTGTCAAAAGGCCCCTCAACTATTGGCGAACTGCTTGCAGAGCTTACGAATGCAAGACCAGAAGATGGTGTAGCAACTACTGCCGGCACAGAAACTGACAAAGGACTTCTCAACCGTCTCACGGAAGATGTTCGTACTGGTATCACTCATATTGCCGATCAGTTGGATGCCATGAAACCACTCCCTGCAATTCCAACGCAATGGCTCCTTGAGCAAGCCGCAATCGACCGCCGCACTCCCCTCTCTGCAAAAGGCATACTTCTGGGCGGACTCCTCTACGGCATCTTGCCCCTTGATCTTATCCCCGATCTTCTGCCGCTTTTGGGCATCGCAGATGATGCAGTGGTGCTTTTGACGGTGATCTTCGCCTTTTTGCATCTCACGAAGGACATACGAAAGAAACTGATAGTGCACGAACTTGCATAATATCGAACTATTCCATCCGTCCATAGAACGTACTTTTTCTCTTTTGAAAGCCAAAATTCTGGAATCGATTTTTTTATGCTATGAACTGCTCTCCCGTATACCGAACGAACGCCATACATTGAACCACTGTCCCCATGCACTTATGTCCCATTTCTCCCTTTCCATCGAAGAAGAGCTTGATCTCGATATCCTCCGTTTGCGCGAAACACGGCAGCGCGCGGAAGAGATCGTCCGCGACCGTGGATGGAGTGAGGCTGATGAGGATTTTGAAATCCAGATTGCAGAAGAAGCAAAGCACCAGTGGAACGAGGAGTGCGAGCGGGAACGCCGTTTTGAGAAAGAACAAGAAATAGAGGAAGACCTCCTCTGGCAGGATCATCTACGCCAATTGGAACGGAAGCATTCTCCTGTGCACCCATGACCAACGCCAAAATGTCTTGCACATCGGCTCCAGTGTACGTTATGATGTACACTATGGGAAAGAGAATTTCTGCGACACAGGCTCGTAAGCAGTTTTTCAAGTTGCTTGAAGAAGCGGGCAGATCCGGTGCTGACATCCGCATCACGTTCGAAGGGCATCCTTCCGTTATTCTTCTTTCCGAAGAAGAATACGAGGGATGGCTGGAAACGCTTGAAGTTATGTCCGACCCCGTACTCATGCAGGACATTCGAAAAGGAATGCGAGAAAAGAAGACCATTCCTTGGGAAACCGTTAAAAAGCAACTTCGCCTGTAGAACACATGTATTCCGTTGTATTAAAATCCACGGCTGTAAAACAACTGCGTAAGCTCCCATCAAAAGATCAAGGTCGCATTCGCTCTGCAATTGATCATCTTGCAGAAGACCCATTCTGCGGAAAGACAATGCGAGGCGAATGCAAAGGAATATTTTCCATACGCATATGGCCTTATCGTATTCTTTACGTCATTCAGAAAAAAATTCTGACGGTCACCGTTATCACCATCGGACACCGGAAGGATGTGTATAAGAAATTGCAATGAGGTATAAATAGTGGTTTGAAAAAGCGAAACGATCTCCATATCATCACACCATAAACCAAAAAGATATCGCCACAGAATTTCTCCGCCTCGCCGCATCAGGGAGAGTACGCGAAGCCTATGAAAAATATGTGCATCCGGATTTCACGCATCACAATCCGTACTACAAGGGCGACAGGGAATCTCTTTTGGTTGGGATGGAGGAAAGCGCGGTCACCTTCCCCAGTAAATCCTTTGAATTTCTGCGCGTTCTCAAAGACGGAAATCTTGTTGCTGTGCATGGACGAATACAGCTCACACCGGACATGCCCTGGATTGCACTCATGCACATCTTTCGCTTTGACGGTGACCGTATCATCGAGGAATGGGAGGCAGCTCAGCAGGTGCCGGAGGATTGTCCGAATGAAAACGGGGTGTTTTAGCTTCGATATGAAATGCGACTAAATGTTCTTAAAATAGCTATTTAGGCACGTTTAAAGATTGACAATAATTAAATATATTATAACATAACTATATGAAAATTGAGGACTCTCTAGGACTCTCTGTACCTGATGTAGCTTTGCATGCAGAAGCTGAACCTCACATTTCCGGAAAGCTCTTTCCCACATCGGGGGTGGCTCTGGTGCGCTATGGCGATGCAGCGTATTTCATCCAGCTCAGTGCACACTCCTACAAAGAAGTCGTTCACCTACTGACGCCTGCTGAGCTGGGCCGGATCCATATGCACAATCTGCATACGGAGCCCAGCACCGAACTATCCGCGCAGGACATAGGCACACCACCATTTGAGCACCTCATCCGGATGCTCGGTTATGAAGAGGAATTGTCTCGCTCTTTGATGGACATAGACATGCTCCTCAACGCAATAGAGCAAACATCCGTCGAGTTTCGCTACGCCGCTGCATGCGGTATCGAAGACCTCTTGCGCGATTTTCCTGAGGCACGCCCGCTCATCGCACAGAAATTGAACGCGTTTATCCCTCCTGAAGACTACATGCTCGATACCGTGGAAATACACAATGGTTTCGAGGCATACAAGGAAATGATGGAATTGGATGATGAGGATTTCTCCGAGGGTGATGAACAAACCGGATTTCGACCGCCACGTGGATCCTTTGCAGACACCTTTCCAAAGGTCCATACGCTGATCGTGGAAGCCGCAGTTCACTGGAAACAGACTACCGAGAAGCCGAACATACGACGTGTAACACGCGCAGAGATCCAACAGCGTCATGACAGCATCACGCATACAGCCTCTCTGAACGGCTTGCGTCGTGCACAGAAGGCACGGGACACGCTTATGGAATGCCTGGGTGATCTCCGGAGTGCTGAGATTGATGGAATACAGAAATGGAAAATAGGATATTTCGAGAAGCAAAAATTGGCAGATGCGAAGGGAGAAGTGGTGTTACGAACACAACGTCGAACACTGGGATGCGATCGGGATCGTTTTGCCGATGCCAACATAAGGAATCCTGGCATGCTGGAAAAATACGAGAGGACGATTGCTCTTCTGCAAGAAGCAAGCGAAGCGCTGATCAGCGTCGAAGAGGTACTGGGA
>CALRCM010000063.1 GCA_943354555.1 Candidatus Peribacteria bacterium
TTCTCTGTAGGGGAGACCAGTAACCGTCTCTTTGTAGGAAACCGCGAGATTGGCCACGGAAACCTTGCGCAGAAGGCGCTCGATCCCGTGCTTCCCGATGCAGAGAGCTTCCCGTACACCATCCGTACAGTTACGGAGATTCTCGAGAGCAATGGCTCTTCCTCGATGGCCGCGACCTGCGGGTCGACGCTTGCACTTATGGCGGCCGGTGTACCGATCTCTGCTCCAGTAGCGGGTATTGCCCTTGGTCTCATTTCTGACGAAGAGAAGGGCAAGTACATCATTCTCTCAGATCTGCAGGACGAAGAGGACTTCGGTGGTGATATGGACTTCAAGGTCGGCGGTACGGAGAAAGGCATTACTGCGATCCAGATGGACATCAAGATCAAAGGACTTCCCGACAGCGTCTTTAAAGAGGCTCTCGAGCGCTCTAAGACCGGCCGCGCATTCATCATGACGACGATGCTTGCGGCGATCAAAGAGCCGAGGAAAGAGCTCTCGCCGTACGCACCGCGCATCGAGACGATCCAGGTGAATCCGGAGGATATCCGCCTCATCATCGGCAAGGGCGGAGAGACGATCCAGAAGATCACCAAGGAGCTTGGCGTGGAAATCGATATCGAGGATAGCGGTCTGGTCTTTGTCACATCGGTGAACGGAGAAATGATGATCAAGGCCAAGGAATGGATTCAGGGCATTGTTGCCAAGCCCGTCGTCGGTACCATCTACGACTGCACCATTGTTCGCATCATTGCCGGCGTTGGCGCTATCGCAGAGTTCCTGCGCGGCAAAGACGGCATGATCCACATCTCCGAGCTTCAGTGGAAGCGCACGGATCAGGTGGAGGATGTGCTTCAAGTCGGTCAGCAGGTGAAGGCCAAGTGTATTGAGTACGATGCGGTTGAAGGAAAGACGCGCCTCTCTCTCAAGCAGATGACCGAGCGCCCTGCGGATATGCCACCAGAGTTCCGTAGCCCGCGTCCAAGTGGAGGTGGTGCTGGACGGCCGGGGGGATTCAGACGATAAAAGGTTTCCGATGAAACCGAAGAATCCGACGATGCCGAGGAAAACTCGTTCGTCGGTATCTTCGGTTTCATCGGAATCATCGGTCTCCTAGGCCTTTTTCCATCTTCCCCCGCGTCCTTTCTCCCTCTGCAAGAATATCCTCGAACGCCTCGTGCTGCACATACGGGGAAGACTCTTTCCAGCGCGGTGTGAGTAGGGCAACCACATCGAGGAGATTACGGAGTTCTTCCACACTGGCCTTTTCCTCCAGCCAATTGATGCCTATTGCCGAGAAGCGATCGAGCATCTGGTTGATGCGGTGGAGAGTTCTGTGGACTGCTTCCTGCAGAAGTTGCTCTCTGCGCTCATCGATCACGTAGAGATCGCCGTCGGATGTATAAAAATCCGGAATTTCCGCAAGCAGTGACTCCGCCTGTTTGTAGGCGATGGCGAGGTTTTCCCAGTGTTCATCATCGACGCTCCGCGTTGTTTCAGCTTGTAGAATGATATGGTCAAAATCCTTGCGAACGATGTAGAGACCCTCGCGCGTATTGCGAAAGACATCCTCGAACGTGAGCTTGTGCATCTGCCGGATCGCGATCTCCTGCTTGGAGCTTACGAGCTTGCTGATGCAGAGTCCAAAAACAAAAAACGCAATGATCGCTTGAGTTGCAGCCAGAGCCTTACTGAGTCCGTGTGGTGTGATGTCGCCGTATCCAACGGTGGTAGATGTAATGACACTGAAGTAAATACTGTCGCCGAGACTTTGCAGTATGGATTCCGATCCGATGGGGTACGGAGCGTGTGTGGGGAGCCACTGACCGAGTGCGAAGTATGCAGCTGCAAAAAAAAGAACCAGCGCAGCCCAGAGAATTCCTAGGGAGGAATAGGAGAGCTGGATGATCTTTTCGATGAAGAGTGGGTTTTTGTGCTTTGTCATTTAATAGTATTATAGCATATTTTATAGTATATGGCTATTACGTAAAACAACCCTAATTCAAGGATTATTGGGCTTTGATTCATATATTCCACCTTTGTCCGGCGACAAAGGTGGAGCCAAAACGCCCGGCGCGCCAACACCCCTCCGCTCGGCTCTGGGTCTCGTTGGAAGTGCCTCCAAGGCTTCGGCACTTCCAACTCGACTCGCTGAAGCGAAGACAGAGCCTTCCCCTTCACCCCCCGTGGCGCGCCACCTCCCGTTCCATACTTCATATTTTTTCGTATGTTTAGAGAGAGCAGCACAAATCACCGCCCTCCACCAAGCGCTCCTTTAAATGCCTGACGAGCGAGATAGATTCCTCCGAGAATGACGGCACCTGCGCCCAAGCCAAAAGCTACATTTACTGAGGTGCCGGGTATGTCAGCACCCAATACAGCAACAACCCCTTCGCCGAAGGATTCGAGGATAGCCATAAGAACGATTACGCGACTTGCGCGAAGGAAGTCTCTCCGGAACGAGCTAAAGTCTTTTGCATTGCTGCGCGTGAGAATCCTCCGTTGCGACTGATATGACCTAATGCGTCTGATGTCACATCTATAAATGGACGGGTTGCAAGATCGACCACACCCAAGCCCAGGTTCAATGCATTGCCGAGAGTTTTTATAGGACGCAGATGTACTGCGCTATCGAGCAGTGCTCCGGCATCAGCAAGAACAAGTTTGCCACCCTGCTCGGTATATTTGAGTGGACCGTCACCGAGAGCTACGGGAGGGCTATCACTTGTGACAGAGCGTATAGCGGCACCGATGCCATTGGAGACAGCAGCGACGACAGGCATGACGACCGCACCGACCGTTTCAATGGGTTTGTCGAAACCGACGCGCCCTTTCATATGCTGACCATAGATGTCCCTCCCCAGCTGACTGATGTCCCTTTCGTGAATCAGACGGTGTTCGCAGATGCCGATCTTCGTGAGATTATTGTGCATAAGCATGGTAATGGTATAACTCTTAGACGCTCCGTGAAGGAATTTCTTTCAGATTTTCTTGCGTTCCTCTATGTATATGCGCTTCAATAGCGCGACTTCGTAAGAAGTTTATTGCTCTTTCCATTCTTCGATGACCGCCCGTCAAACGGCGGTCGTTTTTTATAGTGGCGCCGCTCGTATCGTGCTTCGACAACGCTCAGCATGACACAAGCGGCGCATTTTCAGCTGACAGCTGAAAGCTAAAAGCTATAAGCTTTCCCCATGCTCCCGAAAGCCTACGAGCCGGCAACCGTTGAAGATCGTATTTATGCGATGTGGGAGGATAGTGGTGCATTCAAGCCGGAAAGCTGCGATCCAAAGGGGGAGCCATTCACTATTTCGATGCCGCCACCCAATGCCACGGGACAATTGCATCTCGGCCATGCGGTGATGCTTGCCCTCGAAGATATTTTCATTCGCTTTGAACGTATGAGGGGAAAGAAAGTACTGTGGGTACCAGGGACAGATCATGCATCGATTGCGACGGAAGCCGTTGTTATTCGTACTATTCAAAAAAATGAAAAGATCGCGGATCCCCGAAAAACACTCGGCCGCGAGAAGCTCATTGAGCGCATCAAGCAATTCGTCGCAGAGAGTCGTGGCACGATTCGTAACCAAGTTCGTAAAATGGGTGCTTCATGCGATTGGAGTCGTGAGCGCTACACTATGGACCCTGCTCTCGCTCGTACGACAAATGAGGTTTTTGCCGATATGTACAAAAAGGGCGTGATCTACCGCGGACACCGCATGGTGAACTGGGATCCGAAGCTCCAGACGACACTTTCGGATGATGAAGTGGTGTACGAGACGCGCACAGAACCTTTTTACACATTTCAGTACGGACCGTTCCAGATCTCGACATCACGACCCGAAACCAAGTTCGGTGATAAGTACGTGGTGATGCATCCGGAGGACGAGCGTTACGCAAAGTTCAAGCATGGGGATACCTTTGAAGCGGAGTGGATCAATGGACCTGTCCACGCAACTGTTATTAAAGACTCTGCGGTTGATCCCGCATTTGGTACGGGTGTGATGACCATCACCCCTTGGCACGATGCCGTGGACTTCGCGATCGCTGAGCGGCATGGACTCGAAAAGCAGCAGGTTATCGGGTTTGACGGCAAGCTCTTGGAGATTGCGGGGGAATTTGCAGGGACGCACATCGAAAAAGCGCGGCCGCTCATTGTAGAAAAATTGCAGAAGAAGGGATTACTAGTTTCCACTGAGGCTCATGAACACAATGTGGCGACCTCCAGTCGCGGCGGAGGCATTGTAGAACCGCAGATCAAGGAGCAGTGGTTCGTTGACGTAAACAAGCGCGCAGTGGACTGGAAAGGGAAAAAGATGACCATCAAGGAAGTCATGAGCGATGTGGTCCATAGCGGCGACATCGCCATCATTCCTGAG
Source organism: Candidatus Peribacteria bacterium (assembly GCA_943354555.1). Lineage (GTDB taxonomy): Bacteria > Patescibacteriota > Gracilibacteria > Peribacterales > Peribacteraceae > 2-12-FULL-55-11. Next base: position 4,380 of record CALRCM010000063.1, read on the forward strand.
CGTTTCAACAAAACCTACTTTCACTGGATCGATAATCTCCGTGATTGGTGCATCAGCAGACAGATCTGGTGGGGGCACAGGGTTCCTGCGTGGTACAAAGGATCGGAAGTCTACGTTGGTGTGCAGCAACCGGAGGGGGAGGGCTGGGAGCAAGACAGCGATACCCTCGATACATGGTTCGGTGTTTCACAGTGGACATGGAGTACGCTCATCGACCCCAAACTCGCTGCGGATCCCGCATTGTCCCTAAATGAGATTTTGGAGAAGAGTCCGGACTTCAAGACGTTTCACCCGACGAGCGTGATGGAAACGGGCTACGACATTCTCTTTTTCTGGGTGGCGCGCATGATCCTGATGACGACATATGCGACGGGGCAGATTCCGTTCAAAACAGTCTATCTTCATGGGCTGATCCGAACCCGCGACGGTAAAAAAATGAGCAAGAGTCACCCCGAGACCATGATCGATCCGCTCGATATCATTCCGAAGTACGGTGCGGATGCTTTGCGCCTCAGTATGATCGTCGGGCAAAGTCCAGGAGCAGATTCGCGGCTCTACGAAGAGAAAATCGCTGGGTACAGGAACTTTGTAAATAAGCTCTGGAATGCGTCGCGGTTTGTGCTGATGCAGTGTGAGGAAGCGAAGGTTGATCCGAAGACCATTACAACACTGCCGAAGACATCGGAACTTTCTCTCGCTGACCGC
>CALRCM010000064.1 GCA_943354555.1 Candidatus Peribacteria bacterium
GACAGCATTCTTATCGACGAGGCACGCACGCCGCTCATTATTTCCCAACCTGCAGGAGAGTCCACAACGAAGTATCAGCAGTATGCCCAGCTTGTGCAGGGTCTTGCGGAGAATACGCATTACACGCGTGATGAAAAGCAGCGTGTGGCGACACTTACAGAAGAGGGTGTAAAAAAAATGGAGGAACTTCTCGGACTGGAAAATATCTATACCGAGAAAGGTTTTGAGGAAGTGCATCACATCGAGCAGGCATTGCGCGCACATGCCATTTACCGCACGGATGTGGATTATGTCGTGAAAGACGGCGAGATCATCATCGTCGATGAATTTACGGGGCGTCTGATGCCTGGACGCCGCTACAGTCATGGACTGCATCAGGCCATCGAGGCGAAAGAGGGCGTGGAGGTCCAGCGAGAGAGTAAGACGCTTGCCACCATCACGTTCCAGAACTACTTCCGTCTCTACGGAAAGCTTGCAGGCATGACCGGAACAGCAAAAACAGAGGAAGAGGAATTTGAGTCGATCTACAAACTAGGAACGCTTGTCATCCCCACGCACATGCCGGTGACGCGTGACGATAATTCTGATGCCGTCTATAGCACTGTCGTTGCCAAGTTCCGTGCCGTTGCCAAAATAGCAAAAGAGAAATATGAGAAAGGTCAGCCTGTGCTCATCGGCACGACCTCTATCGAAAAGTCCGAAGCGATGGGACTTCTCCTTGAAGAGATGCAGGTGCCCTACCAGATTCTCAATGCCAAGCAGCACCAGCGCGAAGCGGAGATCATTGCTGGTGCCGGACAAAAGAGTGCGATCACCATCGCGACGAACATGGCCGGACGCGGTACAGACATCAAGCTCGGCGAGGGCATTGCGGGCTTAGGTGGATTGGTCGTCCTTGGAACGGAGCGGCATGAAGCACGCCGCATTGATAACCAGCTGCGCGGTCGTAGCGGCAGACAGGGTGACCCCGGAGAATCCCGCTTCTTCGTGTCCATGGAGGATGATCTTATGCGCCTCTTTGGCGGTGATCGTCTCAAGGCAATGATGGTGCGCTTAAAAGTTCCCGATGATGTGCCGCTGGAAAACAGTTTGGTTTCCCGCAGTATCGAAAGTGCGCAGAAAAAAGTGGAAGGTCGCAACTTCGATATCCGTCGTCATGTCGTGCAGTACGACGACGTGATGAACAAGCACCGCGAGATCATTTATAAGAGGCGGCAGAAGATTCTCCAGAGGCTTGCGGAGTTTGAGAATGGCGATGAAGAATTGAAAACCTCCACAGAGCAGCCATCTGACGAATCTCCACTCCATGAAGTAGTCCTCAATATTCTTCGGGAGGAAGTACAAACGCTCGTCGCTTCGCACTGCACCGCTACCGATCCGGATGCGTGGGATATCGACATCGTTCATTCCACAATCGCTGGCATGCATCCCGATCTGCAGTCGCGCATCCCACTCGCAAAGTGCAAGGAGTTTGCAGAAGCAGATGCACTGGTAAAATTTCTCGGAGATCAGCTGACAGGATTATACGAGGAACGTTGTACGGCAGCCGATCCCATTGCCGTTGCGCAGGCAGAGCGCGTCGTCACACTGCGTTCCATCGACACGCACTGGATGGATCACATCGATGACATGGCGCACCTCAGAGAGCAGGTGGCCTTCGCCGGATTTGCCCAACGCGATCCGCTCATCGAGTACAAGGATCAGGGCTTCCGGCGCTTCCAGCAGTTGCTTGCAACGATCGATTCCACCATCGCACGCACACTTCTCCAAGTCGACTTCCGGCAGTTCCAGCCGCGCGCGATTTTGCAGCAAGCCGACGATGAACTGGCAAGCATCCGAACGAACGAAGATCAGATCGAGGCGGAACTTGAAGAGACTGGCGTGGGAACAAGTAAGGCAGCTGGTGGAGGACAGATGGCGGGAGACATTCTCAGTGCACGACCGGGTGGTGCGCGTGCGCCGTCTTCAGCACAGCACGTTCGGCATACGCAGGATGTTGGGCGTAATGATTTGTGTCCGTGTGGGAGCGGGAAAAAATTTAAAAAGTGCCACGGGAAATAACACACATCACGACAATCGCGTTCCTCTATCAGCATCGATCACAATGCCTTCCTTGGTAGGAATGGCTGTACATGTTCTTGCATAAGGAGCATATCCATCGCCATGGATTGTCGGTTTTTGTGTTTTGAGATTAAGAATATTCTCTATACCTGAAACCACATGCCGCGAGCACATATTACAAATCCCATGGCCTCCACAAGCACCCAGAAGATTGATCCCGATGCGGCTTGCTGCGTCTGCAATCGTTTCTCCATCAGCAACATCACATAGGTGCTCGGTACCCCCCTGGAGAATGGTCACTTTCACAATATGAATATTATGTATTAAAAATAATTATTGTCAATTCATGTGTAATGACTATGTCTATGAACATACTCTTTTCCAAAGACGCACTGACAGTGCGTCTCTGCGCATGCTGTAACAATACTATTGAAGCGGTATACTGCTATCTCTATACGTATCCCTGATGCCATTGTCGGCCACGCAGAGCAGCTTGAGGCACTGCGCAGTGACATTGCCTCAGAGAATGTCTCCCATGCGTACCTTTTCCATGGACCTGCGCATCTCGGGAAGATGACGGTTGCCATGTGGTTTGCGCGTGAGCTGCTGCGCAGCGGAGTAAGTGCGGATGCAATGGAAAATATCGATCATCAGATCGAGCGCCTCACACATCCCGATCTCTTTGTGCTCGATCAACTCTGGATGGAAGAAGTTTGCGAGGACTGGAATGTCATCGCGAGGACATCCAACGTGCCGCAGGGCCATAGGGAAAAATCTGGCGCGAAGACTGATGTCATCAGTATCGACGACATCCGCTTGCTCCATGATCGCCTGCATGAAAAGGGGCTTTCGCGGTATCGCTGCTGCGTTATCCGTTCGGTGGACCGGATGCTGGACAATGCGAGCAATGTGCTTCTAAAGATTCTCGAGGAGCCGCCGCCAGGTTTGGTATTTATCCTGACAGCAGATTCCTCCGCGTCGTTGCTCCCCACAATCGTTTCGCGCGCACGCGTCATGTCTTTCCAGCGCGTCGCTGATCGCGCACTTTTGCCATTGCTCTCTAGTGCGGCGGACGATGACCGGCAGTTCATCCTTGCGCTTGCTCAGGGCGCACCGGGCGTTGTGTACTCTCTTAAGGATGACCCCGATGCTCTGCGCTCACATCGTCTGCAGCAGAGTGCGGCCAATGCATTCTGGCGATCCACTTCACTCTCCGAGCGTCTCCAGTACCTCGAGCCGATTCTCAAGCGTGGAAAGGACGCTGATGATTTTCTCCTGCATCTAGCACTCGCACTACGTCAGCAATCCGCTGCGCATCCTCGCGCACCCCGCGCACTTATGGAACTTCTGCGGGGTTTTGAAACCAATGCTCACCGGCAAATCCTTTCGCAGCGGTTTGCAATGCAGAGCCTAGATTCGTAAGGCGAGATTTTCTGTTGTTCATTATTTTCTACACCTTCGCCAGCTCCGCCATCTTCGCTTTCACTACTTCATCGTAAGGCTCTAGACGGTTGATGCGTCGGTAGGTTTCCTCGGCTTTATCCTTGTGGCCCAACTGCAGATAGCATTCGGCTAGGAGATGCAGGAGCTCCGTACTGCGGCCCAGACGATGTGCCGCTTTTTCCAGTAGGGGAGCGGCTTCCTCAAATCGGTGTGCTGCAATACAAGCTCTTCCGAGGGCTGCAGACCTCTCCGGAGTTTTCGGATCACGGTTCAGCGCCTCCTGATATGCGCGGCAGGCATCCACATATTTTGCCTGTCGGTAGTACGCGAGTCCGAGGTTGGCGTGGAAAGATACATCATCCTGCTGCTGCAGAAGCTCTTTATAGAGTGCTTCCGCTTTCGGTTCGCGCTCTGTAGTGAGGTAGAGCTTCGCGAGCTCCGCACGCACATCGCAGGCCGTAGGATCAATGGTAAGAGCCTGTATGAAGAGTCGCTCCGCTTCCTCGGTCTTGCTCTGGGCAATGGCTTTCTCCGCCGAGCGGAAGAGTGTGCGTACCTGCTGCATTTCCATAGCCGACACGCGGGGATTTTTCTTCGGCTTACAGATGACGCGCTCCTCCACCACATTCAATACCCGTTGCTCGGCAAGTGCGGCACGGTAACGGATTGATCGTACAAAGCGACGTACCATCCTGTTGCGGACGACAATTTTTAGTCCGAGGATGGTGCAAATACCGAGAAAAGAGCCGATAAGGACGAGGACATAGATCAACAGCAAGAAAGCCTAACATTTTTCATTAAAGGCAACAAGGCTAATACTCTATGACCTCCACCTCTACATCATTTTCTACCTGCGCCTGACAACTCAGGCGATCAGGGTCTTCTATGACGCCCATATTTTCTTCGCGGTCATTGCGCGGGCTTAAGTTCTCTATGCCCTGTTTTACTTTGCACATACACGTGGTGCAAAAGCCGTTCCCTCCGCAGGCATGTTCCATGGGAATGCCATGGTCCAATGCGATCTGCAGAAGTGTCTGGCCGGTTTCTGCCTCGACGGTTTTTATCTGGCCGGAGTAGTGGAAGGTGACGCGAGGCATGGGGGGCTAGAGTACTGGAATACTAGAATACTAGGCGAAATTTGATCCCTAGTACTCTAGTATTCTAGCCCTAGCCCCTACTATGTCTCTTCTCTCCATCTCCAATCTCCATGTCTCGGTAGATACAAAGGAGATCATCCGTGGTATTGATCTGGATCTCCCCGAAGGGGAAGTGCATGCCATCATGGGGCCCAATGGATCGGGGAAATCGACGTTGGTCAACGCTCTTGCAGGTCATCCCAAATATACTGTCACCTCCGGATCAGCGCAGTTTCAGAGTAAGGATCTTCTGGCGATGGAGCCGCATGCGCGGGCCAA
>CALRCM010000065.1 GCA_943354555.1 Candidatus Peribacteria bacterium
GTACCGGAAGTCACACTGGAAAAGGCGCCAGCTCTTATGCTTTTGGCAGCCTGCAATGCCTGATTGGTTATTTCCGTTGCCCGCACGCGGTCTCCTCCGCGGATAGATGCAACCTGCCCATGAAGCAATACTCCGTATGCGGCAACGACAAGAATTGCGAAAAGTGCGATACCGATGAGAGCCTCCACGAGAAGGAACGCAGGACGCCGCATGAAAGAAAGTCTATACCCAGAATGCCGACTACCCCAATACAACCGCCGCTTCCGGGAGAACTCCAAGAGAATATCAATCGTCATCGCACGCACCGAGATGATCTCCGTGAGCGTTGTGTGCCGGCCATGCGTTCTCTGAAACAGAAATGGTGTTACCTCCATTCACAAGAGGCTTATGACAGATCGTCAGTTTGTCTTGGCTGCGCACAACAATCCCCCCGCTTTGAACCGTTATCTTTGTGGAGATTCCACCAATAGTAAATGTAATGGTTCCAGCAGCGATGGGTTCGCATGTCAGTTTCTGGAAAGCAACTTCCAAAGGACCTGAAACGGACACTCCGGGAAATACCGGATACGACTCATCGAACGACACTTCTCTGGATGCATAGGAAGACCCCTTATACAGGACACCATTGGTAATGGAGTACCCCCACCCAGAATCCTGCTCTCCAAGTTGCGAAAGGATGCAGGCACGATTGATGGCTTCCGTGGCATTTTCTGCAGCGAGACTGATATCGTTGCGTTGCTGATATTGGAAATACATGGGAATGCTCACACCGCCAATAATCCCGAAAATTGAGATAACAAGTAGCCCTTCAATGAGTGTAAATCCTGCCTTGCGCATGACAGTATCCAAGCTTACGCCGCTTGGCGAATAATAAGCAAGAATCTGTCTCGTCCTATAGGGAACCCGGACAAGGCCCCAATGCATCTCCGTGTTCCTGCTTGTGTGCCGGCCAGGCGGACTCCGCTATTTTCAGTGATCGCTCCTGACCACCGGAAAAATGGCAAATGGTAAGCCTGTCTCCATCCGGGTCTTTCACAATCACTCCTCCTTCACTCATAACGGCAATGACACGCTGTAAGCCATTGACCGCCGTGAGAATGATACTTCCTGTCGCACTGGGGACACCTTTGATCCGGGAGAATGACACTTCAGATAGCCCGGAAGCAGTAATGCCGATAGGCAGCGGATAGGCTTCATCCAATACAGTATTGCGAGATGAAAAATCTTCGCCACTGAAGAGTGTTCCTTCGACAACACGAAAGCCCCATGCGGTATCTTCGGCATTATTCATCGCAAGCTGACGCGATCGATAGAGCGCATGCGTTACCTGATCGGAGGAACGGTCGAGATCAGAAACGATCTGGTAATACCGATAGGACGGGATGGAGAGTGATCCGATCACCGCAACGATACTCAAGCCTAACAATACTTCGATGACAGTGAATCCTCTCTTATACATAGACGGAATATACTTTTTCCAACCACAAAATGAAATCTCATTATGGCGTCTCTGGTACACTCTGTTGGTGAAAGTACTACTCGATCGGTTGTATCCGTATATCCGCCGTTACCGCTTCCTCTGGGGTTGGGCCAAAGACCGTGCTACGAAATCCCAATGCTCCTTACGTGCTAAAAAATGGCAAGAAATTGGACTCCATGGAGCGAAACTGGATATTTGCGGAGGGAGAAACCCATACCGACCTGGCGAATTTCTCAATGTAGATATTGTCGATCTGCCAAAAGTGGATTTGGTATTTGATATCACAAAGCGCTTTCCGATCGCTGATGGAATCATCGCAGAGATCATTTCTATCGCCACACTCGAACACCTTCGAAAGCCACAAGTCGATCATGTACTAAGTGAATGCTATCGCACCCTGCAACCGGGAGGGGTGCTTCGCGTTTCAACACCAGACATAGAGGCAATTGCCCATGGCATACTGGCCGGAGAAGATATTGCAGTAAGTAATCAACATTTGTTTGGTAAATACAAATCCGACCAAACGGAAGACTACGATCTCCATCGTTGGATGTACCCCGCATCGGCAATGATGCAGCGTCTCACTGAGCTAGGATTTATAGATGCAAAAAAGATACCCATGGATGATATTCCCCATGATCCTCGCTACAACTACCTCATCTCTGCACGCAAATCTCCAAAGGCCTAAACACACTACCGCATACTAGCCCCCCACATTCCCGACCGCCGAGTAGATCGGCACGATGATGGAGAATGCGATGAAACCGACGAGTGCGCCGATCATCAGAAGTAATGTCGGCTCGAGAATGACCGGCAGCTTTTCTGCGGTTTCCTCTGTCTTGCGCTCATAGATCTGCGCAACCTTCATGCAGGTATTACTCAGTGCTCCGGATTTTTCGCCGGTGATGATGAGCTGTTGTACGGATCCGGGAATAATTTTTCTGCTGCCGCGGATACTATGGAAAGATGTCGCAAACGAATCTCCGACAATGATGCGCTCGAGGAGCTTCTGATAGAAATTCCGAAACGAGACCATGCTGGTGACATTCACCAGCGACTCCATAGACTCCACCAGAGGCACTCCTGCCTGCAGCAACCCGCCGAGAATAACGCCAAAGCGGGCAATGGAAGCTTCTCTCGCAAGACTACCGATACCAGGAATATGAAAGATCACCCACTGTGTCACAGCCTTAAAGCTCGTATATTTAGTGAGCATCAGTAAGACGAATGCAGCGGCAATCATGCCGCCTGCGGTGCGCATACCATACGACTGCATGAACTCCGTGAACGCCACAACTATACGCGTAGAAAGGGGGAGCTCGACATTGAGTGCGTAGAGCACCTGAATAAGATTCGGAAGGACGAAGATACCGAGACCCATCACGACGATGAACATCAGCGTCAGCACGATCGTCGGGTAGATCATCGCCATCTTCACTTTCTGGCGAAGATTGCGGTCTTTCTCCTGCTGAACAGAAAGCAGCTCCATATTCCGCGCAAGATTCCCGGCTTCTTCGCCAACACGCACGAGCGCAACTTCATACTGCGTGAAGAGCCCCTGTTCATCCATAGATACCCACAGAGGATTCCCGCCTTCTACAAGATCGAGAATTCGCTGAAGTACCATACGCATCGCCTTGGAGCGGACTTCATCTTGGATAGTCTTGATCGCTTCAATGAGTGGAAGACCTGCATCGAGCATCATCGCAAGATTTTGGACAAATGATGCACGCTGCTTGCCCATGCCAATGTTATTGATCGAACGAAGAAATGTTTTGAAGCTCCTGCGTTTCTTGGTAACCCGGCCAGCATCCCCAAGGCGCTCCAGTGCGGCCTGAGCATCCGCTTCGCTGCGCTTGTCCTTCGCTATGCCCTCCTCCTGCTTCTGTTTTTCTTTCTCCGTAACCTCTTTTTTCTCTTTCGGAGAAGAAGACTGCTGCAGTGCCATTTCGCGTGCCTGTGCCTGCTTGCGCTTGTGCATTACTGCAATCTCCATCGCCGCAGAGGCATCCTGTTGAACACGTGTCGATGAAGGAGATTTGGTATCTACAGTAGAGGATTTTTCCGTGACAACATTCGGTTCCTTGTTCGTGATATTTTGTGAAGTTTCTGCTGCATTTTTTGTATCTCCCAGAAGATCTGCGAGATCTGCTTGCGAGACACCATCTGTCTGACTCTTCTGCTCTGTGTCTGCCGCGATAGGCTCATCTGCAGAAGAAGGAGTTGGTTTTGCTGCAGCAGATTCCTTTGTATGAAATGTAGAAAAGCGCGGAAGAGGGATGACGATTTCCTTGAAAAGAATCTTCGGTAATCCGAATGTCCTACGCTCTCTGTGTGCTTCAGGAACAGCGCCCACAGGTATTTCCACGGAATCCATAACTGCCCGCTGCGCACGATGCCGCACGGCAGAACGATAGGATGCACGATGGCGGACTACACGACGTCCTGTGTGGCCTTTTTTGCCTTTGGTATGGACGGAACGACGCGAGTGTTTTTGATTATTCTTTCGCTGAATCTTCGTGCTTTTCCTGCGTCTGGTAACGGACGTTGTACGAATGGCCACGCGCGCCTTCTGCGACCGTGAACCAAATATAATCGAAAGTCCCGACAGTTCCGCCATCCGCCGCCAGAGCGACGCACTGCGATTTTTTTTCCGGAATTAGTGTTTCTTTTTGCCATGTTTGGAGACGAGTATGTCCGGTGGTGCTGCTACACGCTTGAGTTCCTCGATGGTCGTCATGCCTGCAAGTACTTTTTCCAAACCATCTTCAAACATGGTTGTCATGCCATCCCTTCGGGCCTGCTCGTTGATCTCCGTACTGGACGCATGGCGGATAATAAGATTTTCCAGCGCGGGCGTGACTGCAAGAAGCTCGTAGATGCCAATGCGTCCACGAAACCCCGTCCCACCACACGCTTCACATCCCTTACCTTTGTAGAACGTGAGTGAACCGCGCTTCGGCAGGAGTCTTGCAGCTCCGGTAAAGAGTTTCTGTGCTTCATGAATGGAGCACGATGAACTCGTGCGGCAATGCGGACAAATGCGCCGTACAAGACGCTGCCCGATGACGACTTCAAGTGTGGATGCGAGGAGGAATGGCTCGACGCCCATTTCCAAAAGACGAGGGACAGCGGTCGGCGCATCGTTGGCGTGGAGTGTGGAGAGAAGCAAGTGACCGGTGAGTGCGGCATTCACGGCGATATCCGCAGTCTCACCGTCACGGATCTCTCCGACGAGAATGACGTTCGGATCCTGACGTACAAGAGCACGGAGTCCCGCAGCAAACGTAAGATTCACTTCAGCATTCACCTGAATGTGGTTCACACCGGCGATCTTGTATTCCAC
>CALRCM010000066.1 GCA_943354555.1 Candidatus Peribacteria bacterium
TAGGTAACGCCATTGATACGAAGTGTGGACTGCAGCACTGTTGCCCCTTCGACAATGAGTGAACCAGAGGAACGAAGCTGATCCTGTGCATGGAGAATACGACCCGAGGCCGTACCCATGATTTCGAGAGCGGTACCGGAGAAAGACCCACTCAAACTGAAGGCATTACTCGCGTTCAGACTGAGTCCCTGACCTGCTATAAAAGACGTTGATCCCCCCTGGTCCGTGCCACAGGAAAATCGTCCTGTGGAAGCATCCCACAGCAATTTTGAATTTGTTCCGTTGTCGCAATCCACAAGATTTGCTCCTTGCAAAGTCGATACCCAGAGCGACGCTCCGGAAGCAGCCCCTTCCCATACGAGAGATCCGGATGAACGAATGGATTGCGAAGCGTAGAGAACCGATCCGGAGATTGTTCCGATGACCTCGAGTTTGGTATCTGCAGTAGTCGCACCAATCACAACATTGTCCGTGGCCGTCGTGAGATAGACATCCGTTCCCCCATCCGTCCACTCAGCAGAATCAATGGTCTGCGTGATAGTTGTCGTAGTATTTGTAGTCGTGGATGTCGTTGCAGCCCCTCCTCCACCACCACCACCGCCCCGATGCCCTCCATCACCACCACGCCGCGTTGGCTCGTCTCCATGCGGACTCAGTTCGCGGATCTGCTCGCGAAACGGCATATCGCGCCAGATAGCGGATCCGTTCTCGATCATCAGAATCTGCCCGTCGCTCCCGCCGCCCAGCGCATCGATGATGGCATTGCTGTAGGCCACGGAATGCTGCGGTGCACTGCCGTGTCCGGATGCCGGCTGCACATTCTGATTGGAAACATCGTACGACGGATACACAGCAATCGGTTGTGAAACAAGCGGTGCGGAATTTCCCGCTGTTCGTAAACGCTGATCCCGACGCTTCGCAGTAGCGCTGCGCGGCATCGCTGCGGTACCGAATGCACTTTCAAGTTCTCGAACGGCGCGCCGTTCCTGTACTTTCGCCTGAAGATCATCTGCCGTGAGAGCAACATAATTCTGCTCAACGAGCGACCCGTCCATACTCGTAACGTGGCCATAGGTAAGTAAAAGCGGATCGCTAACGACCGAACCGTCCGCCAATGTGCGCCGTGTCACAATGCGTCCTGCTCGCGGGCCGTGCAGTTCACTTTCGATTCCTGTAATGCGGCGCTCAAGGTCGCCGCTGAGTACCGTGAGGGAAGCTGCAGTACTCCCGCCGAATCCGCGCACCGTCACGAGAAGTGTCAACGCGGCAGCCGATGCCGTCCATGCATATGCGAAAGGACGCCGGATCATTTCGGGCTTCAGTGCCTCGGTCATGGCTGGCGCCGATTCACGGATAGCAGATCTGCTCAGCGCAATCAGTCGTGTCATCTGGGCACGTGAGTATCCTGTGGACTGCTCGAGGTACTGCTTAAGGACACCCTTGTCATCACGACTCAGAGCGTCGTAGGCAAAATACGCAAGAATCTTTTCCACCCACTGGATCTTCCCCTCGCGATTGAGCCTGACAGCTTTCACTTCCGATTCGCCCTTACGCGAAAGGACTGCTTTCAATTCCGTCAGGCTTGCCGGAAATTTTGGAAGGCGTCGCATTGGGTATGGAATGTGGGTTTTTGTGTGAAATGAGCCTCAGGCTCATGACGAAGTTTTCTCATGATTATACCAAAAATAACGCATTTTTTCAATGACGGTTATTGTGCGTATACTCCACACATGTTCACTCCTGATCAACTCCGCCCGCACCTCGCTTCCGCTCTCGAGAAAACCGACTTTCAGGGGCTTGGGGAGCGTTACATAGGAAAAGTACGTGATGTCTACACCCAACCCGAAAACGATTTGCGCATCCTGATTGCCACCGACCGCCAATCGGCATTCGACATCAAGTGGTGTTCCATACCTCTCAAGGGGCAGGTCTTAAACCAGATCAGCGCATGGTGGTTTGAGCGTATCGCCGACATTATGCCGACACAGGTGCTCGATATTCCGGACCCCAACGTTACGGTCGCCAGACGCCTGTCGATGGTACCGGTGGAGATTGTCGTCCGTGGCTATCTCACCGGCTCCAGCAAGACCTCTGCTTGGGTAAACTACAATGCCGGCATGCGGGACTTCTGCGGAGTGAAGCTTCCCGATGGGATGGTGAAAAACCAGCCGTTTCAAAGCGCAATTCTGACCCCGACAACGAAGGGCGAAGACGACGAACTTATCGATCCGGCGGGGATTTTCGCCAAAGGACTCTCCACGGAAAAGCAGTGGGAAGAGATCTCGGCTAAGGCTCTCGCTTTGTTTGCCCGTGGCCAGAAATTGGCTGCAGATCGCGGTCTTATCCTCGTCGACACCAAGTACGAAATGGGCGTGGATTCCTCTGGAACCCTCATGATCGCCGATGAAGTCCATACACCGGATTCCTCCCGCTACTGGCTGGCTGAAACCTACGAGAAGCGATTTGCCGCAGCGCAAGAACCCGACAGTCTCGACAAGGAATTCTTTCGTCTGTGGCTCCGAGAACAGGGCTTTGAATACAACGACAAGGCGACATGGCCGAAGATCACCGATGATGTCCGCCTCGCGCTCTCCGCCAAATACATCGATCTCTACGAGCGTATTACAGGCCAAAAATTCACCCTGCCGCCGATAGGGTCAACTGCGGCACGGATCGAGCAGAATCTGGAGAAATACCGAGTCGGAGTTGCGGCGTAAAAACTGAGAAGCGAAAGACAATAACCATGTCATGGTGAGCTTGTCGAACCATAGACATGGTTATACCAACGTGTCGCCCTTCGACAAGCTCAGGGTGACATGTTGCCCACATTCTCTATTTCCATATTGAGCGGCCCTCCTCCCCCCTCTTCTTCTATAAATCCCGCATGCATTTCGAGAGCATATTTCGCCAGTCCGTGAGAATCATAAACCGGGCAGGGATCGGCCTCGCAAGGAACCATCGTCACCCCGTGTACCCACCTACCAGTCGCATCGAAAAAGAGAATATCAAGAGGGATGAGTGTGTCTTTCATCCAGAATCCGCGGGGAGCTTCATCGGGAAAAATAAAGAGCATTCCCTCATAGGGTCCCAGTGCATCTCTCCCCATAAGCCCCTTGCCCTGAGCCTCGGGCTCATCGGCGATCTCTGCAAGAATTTTGATGCTATTGCCTAATGGACCAACCAAAGAAATCTGCCTGCGCACCAGGCCTGAGAGAGGATGAACAGGAAGAGGAGTGTCTGCTAAAACTGGAATGGATGGTGACGGAGAATTTACTATTGTTGAATTATTTTGACAACCAGTCAATATTATTACAAATAATATAATTCCCTTCCGGGCAATCAGCGAGGCAACAGGTCTCACCGTTGACGGAGGGATGCAATCACAGCCTCTCTGTTTTTGGCACGGAAAATAGCACTCCCGGCAACGAGGTTATTTGCTCCGGCGGCGATGCACTGTGGGGCGGTCTTCTCATCCACCCCCCCATCCATTTGGATCATGAGCCCAGGATGAGCCCGGTGAGCCTGACGCACTTTTTCCAGCACGTCGGAAATAAACTTCTGCCCCCCAAATCCCGGATGGACAGACATGACAAGGAGCAGATCGATATCCGAAAGGACATCCGAAGCAGCATCAAGCGGCGTGTCCGGATTGATGGCAATACCGGCAGTCGCTCCACCCTTGCGGATACGGGCAATGAGCGCGAGGCGGTCCGCAGTCTTCGGTACGGCTTCCGCATGGAAGGTAATATGCGCAACCTTGAGTGTAAGGAATTCATCAATGCGATCGGCGGGATTACTGACCATGAGGTGTATGTCGAGCGGCAGCTTTGTTTTGATAGCCCGCACAACCGGCGCTCCAAAGCTGATATTGGGCACGAAATGACCATCCATGACATCGCACTGAAGCCAATCGGCATGTGGCTCAACGGAATCCACTTCCTCCTGCAGCCGGCCGAAATCGGCGGAGAGAATGGAGGGGGTGATGAGAATTGGAGCGGACTTCATGGAGACTATCGTAACAGGGGTAAGGGGTATGCATTAAGGGCTAAGGGATTCCCGTATCCCGTGATACGTATCCCTTAATACTTTATTCCAGATCTTGAATCCTCTTCTCGTGTCTCCCCCCCTCAAACTTCGTCGAGAGAAACACATCGACAAATCGCTTCGCATCCTCCGATGACGTCATGCGCCCCCCCAGACACATCACATTCGCATCATTATGCTCTCTGGCCAGCTTCGCTATTTCTTCACTCCAGACAAGCGCTGCTCGGATACCTGTGACCTTATTGGCCGCCATCGCCTCGCCGTTGCCACTACCCCCGAGAAAGATACCAACGCACCCGTACTCCAAAACTGCAGCTGCACCCTTACGTATGATTTCCGGATAATCCACAGGATCTTCGGAAAATGTTCCAAGATCGACCACGTCCACGCCTTTTTTAGTCAGGTACTCCTTCAGGATTTCTTTGAGAGAGTAACCGGCGTGATCGGTAGCGAAGAC
>CALRCM010000067.1 GCA_943354555.1 Candidatus Peribacteria bacterium
AAGCGCGTGTGGCTTCGTACAAAGAAAACAGAGCAATCGCATCTCGTCCTCGGCGTCCCTGGAGTTCCATCACTCCATGAAGATCACTTCGCTCACAAGCTCCTTGCCATTATCCTCGGCGGCAACATGAGCTCAAGAATGTTCCTCAACATTCGCGAGGCCAAAGGACTCTGCTATTACATTGCTACAGAGACCGACAGCTATATGGATGCCGGTTCACTTTCCACGCGCGCCGGTGTAGACCAGTCGCGTCTGTATGAAGCCATTTCCCTGATCCTGCATGAATATGCCGTTTGCCGCGCAAAGGGTATTGAAGAAGAAGAGCTGACCCGCGCAAAAGAGTATCTGAAGGGCAAAATTACTTTGAGTCTGGAAGACAGCGAAGAGCTCGCGCACTTCTACGGCAAGCAGCAACTTCTCTACCCTAAAGTGCAATCCCTTGCAGACTATTTTGCAGCGATCAATGCCGTGAGCAAGGAGCAGGTTGATAAGCTTGCAGCAAGGCTACTCGTTCCCGAGGCGATGAGACTCGTGGTGATCGGCAGTGAATCGGACGAATCCGCATTACTCAAACTTCTCCAAGCATCATGATCCGCTCCATCATTACCTTCATGATCGCTTGTGTGTTTGCATTCGGCGCTACTGACGCGCAGGCCGCTCGCGATATTCAGCCATCCGATAAAGTGGCTGAGCGCATTGCGCGTACATGCAAAAATCTGGATGACAAAGACAAGGAGCGCTGCGTCGTTCGCGAAGAGCGTAAATGGTGGGAGAGCTTGACTCTGACGAAGCTTCCCACAAAGCATCAGGAGTTTCTCGACAAGCAGGACTTCGGGCAGGGGCACCTGCGTGAGCGCCTTAAGGCCGAGCGCCGCACGGATTTGCGTAGGAATATCACAGGGCGCAAAACCTACAAGGAACTCCGTCCTACGGATGATCTCAATACCCAGCGCAAGGACTACCTCAACGATCTGAAGATGATGCGTCTCGAGTGCCAACTCAAGCCCCATGGTCGTCAGCGGGCTCTGTGTATCGATCAAGTAGGGAACTGGGCACGCAAGCAGATGATGAAAGACACGCCTTCGCGCCGGTTGCCTGCATCTTAATCCGGTTTTTCTTTGCCCCTGCGTCAATCATCTGTCAGATTGTCCGTACATTTTTTCCTCATCCATGCAACGCACACTCATTCTTCTGAAGCCCGACGCCGTCGAAAAAGCCTTCTGCGGTAAGGTCATTGATCGCTTTGAGCGCGCCGGATTCCGTATCCGCGGCTGCAAGATGATCCGGCTGACCCCTGCGGTTCTTCGTGAGCACTATGCACATATTGCCGAAAAGCCCTTTTACCCCGAAGTGGAGAAGTTTATGGGGTCACTGCCCGTTATTGCGTTGGTACTGGAAGCTGATGACGTCATCGTGAAGATGCGCGATATGCTCGGCGTCACTGACAGCCGCAAAGCTGCCGCCGGTACGCTCCGTGCGGAGCTTGGAGTGGATCAGATGATCAACGTCGCCCACGCATCGGATAGCCCGGAGGCTGCGGAGGCGGAAGTGAAGAGGTTCTTTACGGAAGAGGAGCTGTTTGTGTATTGAAAATCGGACTCTTGGTATTTATTTGGGATTTGATATTCGGTGCATTGAATAGGTGTTTTGTGGCAATGCACCAAATCCCCAATCACAAATAGGCTCCAAATTTCAGAATCAATATCCAATCGTATTGGGAAGAATACATTACATTTTTTTCGTAACATCCTCTCCATCCAGCAGCCACTCCAGTGCTGCATCCAACTGAGGATCGCGCTTTTTTTCACGGTCTTCGCGCGTCCGATCAATATCGATATCCGGGATGATGCCTTCTGATCCAAGATCGCGGCCGTTTGGTGTAAGCCACTTTGCTGTCGTGATGCGGATAGAGCTTCCTCCGGGGAGATCGAAAACTTCCTGCACAGTTCCCTTCCCGAAGCTTTTCTTCCCCACAATCGTCGCACGCTCATGGTCCTGCAGGGCTCCGGCGAAGATTTCCGAAGCCGATGCCGATCCTTCATTGATGAGTACTGCTATCGGCAGATCAGGAACCAGGACATGACCGGAAACGTAGTGATGGACAGGTTCACCAGAGCGGCGCTGCACGGAAACCACCTTGCCATCTTTGAGGAAGAAAGAAGAAAGCTCCACAGCCCCCTCGAGATATCCACCCCCGTTGTAGCGGACGTCGAAAACGAGCGCTGCGATATCCTCTTGCTTAAAAGATTCCAGAGCACGGCGCACCTCACCGATCGATCCATCGCCGAACTGATTGAGAGCGATGTAGCCTACGGATCCCGTAGCAGTTTTCTTCACTTCAAATTCCACGCTCGGCACTGTGATTTCATCGCGGACGATATCGACTTCGAGGAGTTCATCCTCTCCTGATCGCAGAATAGAGAGGTGGACACTCGTACCTTTCGGTCCCCGAATCTGTTCGACAACTTTTGCCAGTGTCTGGCCCTCCACTTCTTTATCATTCACTTTGACGATGATGTCTTCTGGCTGAAGACCTGCCTCTGATGCAGGAGATCCTTTCAGTGGGGCTACGACAATGACATCACCCTCCCGCAACGTCAGCTCTGCACCGATACCCTCCAGCTTTCCCTCCAGAGATTCATGAAAATCCTCGTTTTCCGATGGCGTCATGAAAACGGTATAGGGATCGCCGAGTGCGGCAACCAATCCACCAACAGCTCCGTAGAGCATTTCCTGCGTCTTCAGACGTTCAGGTGTGATGTAGTTTTTCTGAAGCAATCTCCACACACCCCACATAATTGCCGGATTCACATTCTTTTCCGGATCGTCCATAAGTATCCCGCTTCCCGATTGGCCTGTGTAGAGGATGCGGAGATTTTCCTCGAGTTCGCGTACGCCCTGTTGCTCCATAGCTACACCGATTTGCCACCCAAGAACAAGAGTGAGGAGGGGGAGAAAGGTAATGGTGAATATGCGGAGAATGCGCGACATCGGGCGCAGTGTATCGTATTCTTCTCTCCATGACACTCCGATCTATTACTGCAGAGATGCGTGTGCTCGATATTGTGACGCTCGTACCGCAGGCGGCTACGGTCATGGCGGAGTGGGGGCTCCATTGCAGTGGCTGCAGTATGGGAGGGCAGGAATCTCTCGCTGAAGGATGCCTCGCGCACGGACTTAGCGAAGAAGACATCACTCTTCTGCTTCAGGATATCGAGGATGCACGCCGTACCATGCCTGCGCGGCCACCAGAACTGCACATTACCGCTGCTGCTGCACGTGCCGTTCGTGCGCTTGCGGAGCAGGAGGGCAAGCTGGAGAAGGGGTCTGTGTGGTCCAAAACCGGCGGTCTTGCGGTGATTTTGGACGACCAGGGAGGATTTTGTATGGAATTTTGTGATCGCCCAGAAGAGGGCGATCGGGTCTTTATCCAGGCAGAAGTTCCCGATGTCCGGTTCTTTGTGTCTGTACTCGCACTTGGTCGCATTGGAGGTGCGACGGTCGATATGCGGGAAGGGAGATTTAAATTGGATCTTCCAGAGGATGAGTGCGCATGCTCTACACAGAGTTGCGATTGTGAGAGAAAAGAGAATAGAGAAAAGAGAAAAGAATAATATGCGCTATCATTCCAGTGACTCTTGTATCTTTTCTCTATTCTCTTTTCTCTTGTTACATTGATCCGCCTTCCCGCATCCCTCGAACGCAAGCTGCAAGCGCTCTTTCCTAAAGTGCGTGAGCGTGAGCGGTTTGTTGCAGAGCTTGTGGAGAAAGAGCTCGGGGGTCAGCGAAGTATTGCAGATGATGCCGACGTCGCAGTCGGAGGCACTCTGCATCTTTTTACCGATGGTGGATCGCGCGGTAATCCCGGTCAGGCAGCCATTGCTTGTGTCCTCATTGATCCTGTAGGTGGTACCGTTGTCCGAGAGCATTACGAGCGTATCGGCATCGGGACCAATAACGTAGCAGAGTACCGTGCGCTCATTGAGGGGCTGAAAATCGCGCGCCTCTATCACCCCAATACGTTGATCTGTTATCTGGATTCTGAGCTGATCGTGAAGCAGCTTTCCGGAGAGTACGCCGTGCGGATGGCGACACTGCAGCCGCTTTTTCAGGAGATTCGTTCCTTAAGCGATGAATTCCACTCTGTTGCGTTTAAGCACATTCCACGGGAGGACAATCATCATGCAGACCGGCTGGTGAACAAAGCACTCGATGAACATCCTTCGCCGCATTATGAAAAACCATGAATCGAGTACGCGAGTACGCGAGTACGCGAATATTCGGCATTGGCACTACGTAGTACTCAGTCTGTGCACAGCATTCACTCCTTTTATTGTCCATGCTGCACCTTCTGAACTGACGT
>CALRCM010000068.1 GCA_943354555.1 Candidatus Peribacteria bacterium
GAACACAACGTCGAACACTGGGATGCGATCGGGATCGTTTTGCCGATGCCAACATAAGGAATCCTGGCATGCTGGAAAAATACGAGAGGACGATTGCTCTTCTGCAAGAAGCAAGCGAAGCGCTGATCAGCGTCGAAGAGGTACTGGGAAGCCTTGAAGCAACAAATTTTGTCGCCTGATGCCGGTAGCCCGATGATCGGAATAATGCAGAAGTACTCCATATCCATTGACGTCAAAACTCGAAAAATACGAATATTATAAGTAACGATGTATCGCTAATACTTTGACAAACAAACCATACATTCTATCCTTCACCTCCTCTCTCACCGCAAAGAGGAATCGTTCTCCCGCGTGTGCGGAGAGGAAATCGATCATTCACAAAAGCGGCACATCAGAAAGGCAGCGCAGGAACCATGTTAAGTCTCAGTGGAGTACCCGTTGGCATCAATGGCGGTGCCGGCAGAATTGGAGGAAACGCATTCCGGGTCATGATTGAGAGACCCGATCTCGCGTTTAATCTGGTCGCCATCAATGATGTGGGATTGGATCCCGCAAATCCCGCACGAAACTTTGTGCAGGC
Organism: Candidatus Peribacteria bacterium; assembly: GCA_943354555.1. Classification (GTDB taxonomy): domain Bacteria; phylum Patescibacteriota; class Gracilibacteria; order Peribacterales; family Peribacteraceae; genus 2-12-FULL-55-11. The sequence goes on from CALRCM010000068.1 coordinate 581, forward strand.
CAAGGCCAACGACACGACCTTCGGGCCGTGGCCATGTGACATGTACGTTGGATCAACGCCACAAACATTGATGATGCTCACGCGAAGTGGTGGGCATCCGGTGCAGATCACCGCAGAAAAGAACCCCGCAAATATCCCTTGGGGAGATCTCGGGGTCCGTGGCGTGGCCGAGTGTACGGGGGTCTTCCGTTCGCGAAAGACTGAGACCAAAGCAGGGTACGACAGCCACCTTGATGGTGGGGCAACGTGCGTTGCGCTCAGTGCGCCTGCGATCGATGACGTGCTCACCGTGGTCTACGGTGTTCACAAAACCTCTCTGCAGGGAGTGCCCCTCCTCAGTGGTGCCTCCTGCACATCAGGGTCGCTCGCGTTCATGGTCCGGATTCTTCTGGACCATAGTACGGACTGGGGACTCGGCAGTCTCGATATGACAACCGTGCACGCCTATACCATGGGCGAGCAGGGACTGCAGGACCGGCCGGACCACATCAGGTCCGGAACGAGACGAATGTTCGCGGCAGGCGCTAACATTATCCCCACGACGACTGGAGCGGCAAAAACTCTCCCACTCGTCGACGGCATTGGTGAGGATATGAAGGGCATCTCTTTCACTGGCACTTCCCTCCGCGTTCCGGTGCTCTCTGGAAGCCTCACGCTTCTGTCTGCGGTTCTCCATCATGAACCAGGGATGGAAGAAGTTCTCAGTGAGTGCCGACACGCTGCCATGGGCCGCTTCCTCGGAAAGTTCGCAGTGAACGAGAGTCCGATGCAGTCCGAAAGCGGACTGCCGCTCGTGAGCTCACACATCGTGAAGCGGCCCGAAAGTGCCATTCTTGATGCCGAGTTCTGCGAGAAATCAGGAACGCTCTACCGCTTCCCACTCTGGTACGGCAACGAATGGGGCTACGTGCGTCGCCTCTGTGAGGCCTTGCACGAGCAAGCGAGCTGAGTGTCGCAAGAATGATCGAAAACCCGGTGCTTCGCACCGGGTTTTCTCTATGCCTTTTTTTTCAGTTTCAACGCCGCAGAATTGATACAGTACCGCTCCCCTGTCGGTCCCGGGCCGTCGGAAAAGATATGCCCCAGATGCCCGCCGCAGTTTTTGCAACGCGCTTCCGTACGGCGCATGGCAAGCGAGTCATCATCACTTGCTGCAATGGCATTGTCTGCCGCTGGTTTCGTATAGCTCGGCCATCCCGTACCGGAATCAAATTTATCTTCCGAGGAGAATAATGCCGTACCGCAACCGGCACAGAGATAGGTACCCTCCTCTTTGCAGTTCCAGTAGGCGTTCTGAAATGGCGGCTCGGTACCGCACCCGCGCAGCACATCGTACTGCTCAGAACTCAGTACTTTCTTCCAGTCAGCCTCGGAATAGCTCTGCGGGTCACTCGTCATACACAAAGTATAGATGATTCATGCAGGACGCTCACCATAGCACACCAGCCTCATGCAGCTCTTCCACTCCTCCAACAACAAGGCTGACCGCAAACACCACAAGAAGCAGGCTCGTCACACGGAAAATCCACTTAAGCGGGAGAAGATGCATTCCCTTAAAAAGCATGAGAGTAAGACCCATGGCGAGCACGACTCCTCCGATAGCACCGACACTGGAGAAGGATTCCTGTGCTCGAAAAACAGATGCCTGCAGAAAGAGGACGGTCTCCGTTCCCTCACGAACAACCGCAAAGAATGCCATGGCAAAGATCCCCCAGAATGACCCAGTATGCGCATGCTCGGACGCCTGCTGCGTGACGTGCTCACGTACGTTGCCACGCATCTTTGTCACCCAGACCAGAAGCCAAAGAATAAGTGCAGCAGCAACAAGCATAGTGACTCCTTCGGCGATCTCTTCGAGGTGCGGCGGAAGGCTGCTGAAGATCATTTGCACCCCAAACGCCACGGCAATACTTGCAACGACTCCTGCAGCTACCCCGTTCCACAGCGCAATTTTCAGAGAATTTCTTTGCAATCGGTCGATAACGGTAAGCACGATAGCAATCACAAGGGATGCTTCGAGCGTTTCACGGAAGGTAATAAGCAGGGCAGCTGACATGGGAAGTGGGGAATCGATGATATGTCACCCAAGAATCGCGCACAGCGGACGGTGACAATATGAGCATACGCCGGGAGCAGAAAAGTGATCAAGAGTTTTTTTGAATGATCGGACCCGTGGTACTCTTATGCTGTGCGGATCAAACATATGCTCATCGGCCTTGTTTTGGCTCTCTCTTTCTCCATTTCAGCGTACGCACAGGAGGGCGTAACCGCATACGATGAAACACAGCTCACCAGCCTCTACCGGTCCCTTCTGAAGTACCCGAATGACGAATACATCCAGAAGCGCATCACGGATGAACGTAGCCGCATCAAAGCAGCCATTGAGAAGGAAGTCCGGAAATTGTCGGAGACCGTAAAGGAACCTGCGCCCCCTACCGACGGTCAGGAGCTCCCCTCGGCAATCGAGCAACAGCGAACAGTTGTCACAGGGCTTGAAGAACGACTGAAGGAACGGAAAGTCAATGTCGATCTTCTGCTGAGCGAAGAGAAAAAGTATTATGGAGAAGCTCCAGCACCGGAGGCTACGGATGGCGAAGAATTTCGGCTAGCAAAGACACATGAAGAACTTCTCGCTAAAGCGGCTATCGATGAGGAACGCATTAGTGTTTTGGAATCCGTGCTTTCTCTGGAAAAAGAGCGTCTCAGCAAACTAAACCGTGACCAGTGGCTGGTACAGTTCGGTGACATCATCCGCATCCTCACGTGGATCGGCATCCTCGTAGGAATTATCATTCTCGAACGAACGATCCGCAGCATCATCGCACATCGCATTCCGGAGCCGGAGAGACGCTACGTAGCGACAAAGCTTTTCACCACCGCAACCTACACGATCGTCACCGTTTGGGTGCTGACAACAATCGTCGCGGAAAATCCCGGCATTCTCACGTCGCTGGCTATCGTAGGTGCGGGTCTCGCCGTCGCGCTTCAAGATGTAGTGAAGGACGTCGTGGGATGGATCATGATCCTGCAAAAGCGTCTCTTCACCATCGGCGATCGCATTTCCGTAGGTCCCTACACAGGCGATGTCGTCGATGTGACTCTACTGCGAACCACCATGCTAGAGGTGCATTCCTCTACAGATGCAGCTGTACAGGAACGCACAGGTCGAACACTCATCATGCCCAACGCCGCCGTGCTCACGCACGATGTGGTGAACTTCAACCAAACCTCGGACTACATAAAAGCAGAAATGGGATTCACCCTGACACTCGACAGCAACTGGCAAAAGGCCGAGAAGGTCCTCAAAAATATCGTTGAAAATGTTACAGGAACATATACCAATGCCGCCCGCAGACAATACGACGTCCGCACACGCACGCTCTTTGTGAAGCAAGATCCTTCCGGACCGCAGATGTACATGGACATCACCGGTGACGGCATAGCGGTACGTCTCCGCTTCACCATCCCCATCGGTATGCGCCGTGAAGTCATCACCGAGCTCACACAGGATATTCTCGGACGCTTCGCCAAAGAGAAAGATATCAGTCTCGCGTATCGCACGAGCATGGTCTATAGCACTGAGCATCCGGCACCTCCGCTGTTTGATCCGCAGGAATGATCCTCTCACATCCCCAAAAACATTCTGTGCACCGC
>CALRCM010000069.1 GCA_943354555.1 Candidatus Peribacteria bacterium
CCCTCATTGAGCACAAACTCATGTCCTGGGTGTAGCCGATCGAATGTGCCGAAGACAAGAACGCGCATGAACACAGCTTAAAACTTTAAGCGTAGAGCTCATAGTTACTTCGCACCCAAATCCACCGCATAGATCCTCTTCTCATCGATGACATAGGCGTGCGTCTCATCCGGATCAACATAGATATCCGCCAGTGTGCCGATCTGATCTCCCTCGAGCACATACTGTTTCACATACGTCGATTCCCCAGTCTGCCCGCCATCAGTAACAACAATGACACGACCGCCGACCGAATCAAGGAAGTAGATGCTACCATCGGGAACTTTGTAGATCCGTGTGGCATCTTTTAAAAGACTGTCGGGTGCATGGCGAATGACAAAAGGCTTATCTTCACCGCGCAGGAGCTTCACCACTGTACCGTCGCTCCTCAGTACAAAGACATTTCCGTCGATGGCCATATCGATGCCGTTTTTCAGGTCGCCGTTCACATTGTACGGTGACGGGGGTCCATAGCGGTTGCTCAGGCGCTCGTACTTGTAGATCTGGTTGTTCTCGGGGGAGAGGATATAGAGGTAGCGGAGATATGCCTCGATACTTTTCCCCGTCACCCATCCAGCAGGGTCCTCCGTTTTCATAATGGTCGACTGGCCAGCGATCAGCTCAAGCAGAGTATTCCCCGTCGTCTGGAAAACTTGCGTCTGGTACCGGGGGAATGCGACGCCTGAAACAATAAGCTCTTCATCACTGAGGCGCACCGGATTTTCAACGGAGTTCAGAAGAACTCTGTAGAGATCCTGCCGGTCGTAGGCCATGAACTCGCCGTCCGCCAGCCCGATGAATCCCTGAGCAACAACATCTGGATTCTTCGCCGCAAGATTTGCAACGACCCTCGGAGCAAGACGCACGATATTATTGATCTCCTCACGCTTGGAACGAATGCGGTCAAGGAGATCGAGGGCCTCCATGCGGTAGAGTCCGAGTTCGTTATCCATCACCTGCTTCCCGCGCTCCTCAGCGCGCTGCAGAATCGCGTTTGCAGAGTCGATGTCTCCGGCGATACGCCGGTTCTCCGCGGTTTTTAGCTCCGTGCCGATCTGTTCGACGAGCGCACCGAGCTCTTCGCGGGTCTTGCTGCGCTCGCTGTTCATGGTGAGCTGCAGCAGTGCCCAGATGACGATAAAGGAAGCGATGGTGCCTGCAACGAGCAGGAGGTGTGCGCGGCGCTTGCGCTTGGGATCGCGCAGATCACGGAGGAACGAGGCAAAAAATGACTGAAGTGCTGCGGTCTGCTTCGGAAGATCCAAAGCGCGCATCCACTCGCTGGCGCTTGCACCAAAAGATGCGAGCATGCCGGTCCAGCGATTTCCACCTGATCCTCTCCGGCTTCGTGCAGTACGCTGAGTGGCGCTCCTCGGCTCACGAACCGGTGCAGCATCGTCCAGATGCAACTGCTTGCCACCACCAACAGTAATAACCGAAACGGAAGCCTGCTCCTTCTCTCCCTCAAGCGTATGAAGAAGCTCCTCGGTAAGCTTGTCGCCGCGCTGGGCAGCCTGCGTGAGCTGAGCAGGAGTGAATGCTCTGAGGAGGCGTTGTGTGGAAAGAACAACCGTATCGCGCGGCTCCAGCGATCCACTGGCGATGTAGACGAATGCCGGCGTTGGCTTCCCCCTCGTGTACTCCGTGATCTGACTCGTCGATGCCCCACGCACCACATAGGCTTCGGCTCTTCCTGCATGCGAGACATGGAGAACGCCAGCGGGGTCTGCGATGCTGATGATCGCATGCACATGGCTAATGGAGCCTGCAAGAAGAAGGCCTTTAAGAAGACCGTTGAGTTCTTTTAGTGTCCCGTCGAGCCGTGCTGCAGATTCACCTTCTGTTTCCAGAAGGCTAGTGTGAATGATGTTCCCCATCTCCTTTTCCAGAGAGGCGGCATCAGACTTTTCGGCTTCTGTTTGCAGCAAAAGGACAACGTGCTCCCCCTGCGCTGACTCGAAGGAAAGCGCACTGAGCGAGGTGCCGCCCACCGCCTTTGTTTGGCCCGTTTGGACCGATATGTCCATACGGTAGTGGAGGCTACCTGTAAGGGATCATGGCGGCAAGGGCTTGATGGAGACAGCTCCCTCGCTCTGCAGGTATGTATTGCATGCCAAGGGAACTGACGCGTACCATCGTAGGTATTGCGGCGGATGAATCGCAGACTCACCATCTGTCGAAATCATATTTTGTAACTAAAAATTTGTTTATTTGAAGCCAAAAAAATGAAGCATCGACAAATGACTATTGCTTTTTAAATCCCAGAAGTGTAAAGTGCAGAAGAACTGCAATTGCAGCGATTACCAATCTCATTAGATGAAAACTGTCGGTGAATGGGTGCAGAGGCACCTGAATCCTAAAAAAGAGGACTCCACTCAAAAAGGAGCCCCTCGTCCTTCTGGTGACCAGCGCAACCAACAGCGCAGGCCTCCGGCACAGAATCCACAGCAGCAACGGGGAAGACCGCAGCAAGCTGGAAGACCCAACCGCATGCAGCCCGTCTCGCCTTCTGTTCCTGTACCTGCGATCAAAACGGCGCCGATTGCCGCCCAGCCTATTCTGGAGCGTAACGGTCTGAAGATCTATCCGCTCGGCGGGTTTGATCAGGTCGGCCGCAATTCCTGTGTGATCGACGTGGACGGTGATCTCTACATCATCGACTTGGGATTACAATTCCCGGACGAAGACATGCTCGGTATCGACTACCTGATTCCCGATATCGGTCCACTACGTGGACGCGAAAACCGCATTAAGGCCGTTCTTTTCACCCACGCACACTTAGACCACATTGGTGCCGTACAGCACCTGCTTCCGGCTTTGCATTATCCGCCGTGCTACGGAACAAAATTGACGATAGCTTTCGTCAAAAAACGTCTCGATGAAGAGAAGATTACCGGTCAGGCGCGGCTCAATAATGTTATGTACGGACAGAAAATCCGTATAGGAAAAGTGGAAGTGGAGTACTTGCGGGTTACGCACAGTATTCCGGACTCCGCGGCGATCGTGATTCATACACCGTACGGAAAAGTTCTCCACACAGGAGACTTCAAATTTGATCTTACGCCGACGGGCTACGAGCCTCCGGCGGATTTCCAGCGCCTTGCAGAGCTTGGCAAAGAAGGAGTGCTGGCGATCATTGCGGACTCCACCAACGCCACAAAACCGGGATTCAGTAAGAGCGAACGGGAGATCTCCGCGACACTCGAAGACCTTATCCGCGATGCCAAAGGCCGCGTAATCGTTTCGACATTCTCATCGCTTCTCAACCGCATCCAGCAGATCGTCGACCACGCGAAAACCCACAATCGCAAGGTATACATTTCCGGTCGCAGTATGGAAACGAACGTGGAGATCGCTCAAAATCTGGGATATCTCAGGGCACCCCGCGGCCTCATCCGAAAAGTCGGCCCCGGTATGGACAAAATCCCGGACCGCGAAGTACTCATTATCGCCACAGGAAGCCAAGGTGAAGAAACCGCAGGACTTGCCCGTATGGGACTCGGCACACACCGTCACATCGAGGTAAAGAAAGGCGACACAGTGATCCTTAGTAGTAACCCGATCATAGGCAACGAGCGCGCTGTTGCGAAAGTGATCAATAACTTAAACACACGTGGGGCTACTGTGAAGACCAATCAGGAACTCGCGCTCCATGTCACAGGGCACGGACATCA
>CALRCM010000070.1 GCA_943354555.1 Candidatus Peribacteria bacterium
CGTGAATGGATTCACCGTGCATTTAAATTAAACGACAAAAAAGCACAGGAAATTATGACTCCTGTAGAAAAGATCGTTGCCATATCCAGTGTATCTACGATCCGGCAGGCTGCAGCGCTGATATTCGCAAACCACTATTCCCGCTACCCCGTCATTGGCAAGTCACTGGATGATATTCGCGGGTATGTCTTGAGTATGGATCTTCTTGAGGCTCTGGCTGGCGGTAAGGGCGACCAGTTGGTGATTACATTATCGCGCAAACTTCTCACGGTTGATGCCGCATTTCCCTGTGATGAGCTCCTCAATGTCCTACGAAAGAGCGCAGCACAACTTGCAATAGTCACTCGTGAGCACGATACGGTTGGCCTTGTGACACTGGAGGATGTCATAGCGGAGCTTGTTGGTGAGTTTGCTGAAGAGGATGTTGCATTGGTCCACACTGCTTGATGCGCTAGTATTTTAATATTGCTCCTTTTATTACGGGCCGGTAGCTCAGTTGGTTAGAGCGCGGGACTTATAAGCCCGTGGTCGATGGTTCAAATCCATCCCGGCCCACCAAAATCCAAGCGGAACGAGTAAGTCCGCCTAGGCGGATCGATGGTTCAAATCCATCCCGGCCCACCAAATAATTGACAAGTAATGAATTACAGTATATCTTATCTTTCCTATGGAAAGATTAAAGCAGTCATCGTTTAGCCTGCCTGCAGCACAAAGTGCGAATCCTATTATCACAGCCCAATTAGTTCATGGACTACATGCGGATGCTATGGGAGATTCCCTGATGACAGCAATAGCTCAGGTAATCAACTACCTTCGCAGCGGCTGCAATACTGTTCAATTGCTTATTGCTGACTGTGCCAATGACGAGGAGAAGCAGGCGATTTGCAATCTTGCACGTTCGCAAATTTCAACGATGTCGCTTCACAATGAAAATTTATCTCTCGATCTTGGCATTCAAAGTATCAAAAGCTATGCAGGACAGGTGTTGGTCTTTAAACGAACTGAAAATGAACACAATCAAAGCGGCACGCAGCAGAATTAAGTCTCGAGAGCAATTTCTCAAAATGGATGGAGTGGATCTTTTATTTCGATTTGTGCAAACGCCTCCCCTCTCTCCTGACACGATCCGCATTTTCCACATGCCTTTTCCATTCCTTTGTAGCACGTCCAAGTCTTTGCGTAATCCACCGGAGGGGAGAGCTGAAAGCCGATCTCCAAAATTTCCACCTTTGTCATGCGCTGGAATGGCGCGAAGACCGTAAAAGGATTCCAGTCAGAAAGCTCTACGGCAGCCCGAAAAGCATCGATGAATTCCGCGCGGCAATCCGGGTAGATCGTATGGTCGCCCGCGTGGACGCCGAGAGCGAGAAAAGAAGCCCCAGTGCTCTGGCCTAATCCCACAGCAATGGAGCTCATGATCATATTGCGGTTCGGTACGACCGTCTGCTTCATATTTTCCTCTTTGTAGTGTCCTTCGGGGATTTCTGACCCTTTACTCAATAGTGCGCTAGAGAAAAGATCAGCAATAAACGGAAGTTCAATAACACAATGTTCGACGTCAAGTTCTTCGCACTGTGCCTTGGCAAACGCGATTTCTTTTTTATGCTTCTGTCCGTAATCAAAGGAAATAGCTTTCATAGAGCACTGCAGATGCTTCACCAGAAAATGGAGCAGTGTGACCGAATCCATGCCGCCGGAAAGAATGATGACTCCCCTGCTACCCTTTTCAGGGAGCAGAGATGCATCGGTGTATTGCCCGAGAATGGAATCGATGGAACGCATGGAGGAGTGGAAAATGTATCACACACCGCGCTTGGCTCCCCACAAGATACTTTGTAAACGTATGCAGAGCGTAATCCCCTCTCTTTTGCATACTTCAGCAATGGCTGGACTGCGCTCGAGCATCTCCTGCGCGGTCGTACCGAGAACCATGAAGAAGCAGCGGTCGCGTGGAAGTTTCTGGCGATCAATCTCCTGCAATGCTTCGGTGCAATGCTTCGGATTCTCCACTACATATTTGTAGATCGTTTTGGAAAAATCCTTCAAACGTACAGTGTACGGATCGTTTCCCGACATTGCTGTCTTTGGCGAGCAGTTGTAACGGTCGATGCGTGCATCCAATTCAGAACTGGCACCGATGGTCCCATTGGTTTCTATCTCATGCTCCAGTGTTCGCTCACCAAAGCTTGCGTCGATGTAATCAATAGCGGCAACAATGTCCCTCTGCTGCATCATCGGCTCGCCGCCTGTCCACACGATCATCTGTGTCCTCGGATGCTCCTGTAGCAGCTTTACAATCGCTTCTACGACCCGTTCATTAGCTTCATCACTGTAATCCTCTTTTCCCTCTTGCCATGTATACGGCGTATCGCAGAAATTGCACTGCAGATTGCACATACCGAGCCTCACAAACACCGCAGGCCTACCGGCAGTCGGTCCCTCGCCTTGGATAGAGTGGAAGATTTCGGAGATGACCATCCGTGATACTATCTCACGACTGATCCTCGCACCGAAGAAATTCCTTCGCCTCTTTCTTCGTCGATATATCTCCACGCACCTGCGCATCGTTTAAAGATTTAACGGCTTTGCCAACCTGTTCCCCCGGTCCTATTCCGAGAATCTGCATTATTTCCTCTCCGCTCAATAGCGCCTTTGGTGGCCGTGGATGCTCGTCAAGGAAACGATTGTAATCGGCAACTATCTCTTCGTAGAGCATGAAATCCGCGGGATCGGTCCCAGCGATATCCAGCCACATGACCTGAAGAAGTTCGATAAACCACGGATGGAAGTACCAGTGTGCTTTGCGCTCCGGAGTCATTGTGTCAAATGACCCCATCATCATGTGATGGTCTGCTATCCACGCGATCTTATCGGTTCGCGCATTGGGAAATTGCAATCGCTGAAATACCGTGCGGATGATTTCGGCGGAGACCTCGGCGTGACGATCGAAGTGAATACGATCACTGATGCTGAAGGTCTTTGTTTTACCGATGTCATGGAACACAGCAGCCCAGCGGGTATCAGCTTTATGATCTTCGGTAAATGATGCCGCGCACTGCAGCGTGTGATTCCATACATCACCTTCATGGTGAAAGTCCGCAGGTTGAGCAATACCTTTACATGCCGCAAGCTCGGGAATTGTTGCCTGAAGAATCCCAGTCTCCCAGAGATCCTCCAGCGCTTTCTGTGGGTGTGGACCAAGCAGCATTTTTTCCATTTCCGTTACGATACGGTTACCGGAAAGCTCCTTCGCAATCGGTGCAAGGGATCGCAGGGCAGCGTACGTCTCCGGATGGTATTGCCCGTCAATGAGCGCGCGGAAGCGAACGGCGCGAAGCATCCGTAGCGCATCGTGACGTATCCGGGTCTCCGGATCCCCGATGAAGCGGATGAGTCGCTCTGTAAGATCTTTCTGCCCCTCACATGGATCAAACACCTTACCGTCGATCGGATTCCAGTAAATGGCATTGACCGTGAAATCGCGTCGAGCAGCATCATCTGCAAGGCTCCCGAATCGCACACCTTCGGGGTGGCGACCATCCGAAGCTTCAT